>CAYLVS010000092.1:326-7151 GCA_964387185.1 uncultured Oscillospiraceae bacterium
CAACTACTGGAGTAATTTCTAATAATTTATTTACTGCATTATTGAATTTTTCTATGCTACTTCCTATTTGCTTATCCAAAAATACTATCCCGAGGTTATTTACAATCTGGCACAGGTCATATCTCCCATGCAGGCTCACTGCCGGGATTTAAAGCGTCGGCACGGCGACATTAAAACCGTATTCATAGGCCCTTGCATCTCCAAAAAGGCGGAGGCGGAAATGGAGAGTTGTCGCGAAGATGTTGACTGCGTCTTGACCTTTGAGGAACTTTCCATGTGGATGGAGGACGAAAACAAGCAATTTGAGCCTGCCGACGAAATGTCAACCCCATTTCTTGCCAGGATGTTCCCCACAACCGGCGGTATATTGAAGACCATGACTACAGAGCATTCGGATTATACCTATATTGCCATTGACGGGATAGATCGATGCGTCGACGCAATCAACGACATAAAGCAAGGAAACTTACATAAATGCTTCATCGAGATGTCAGCCTGTCAGGGAAGCTGTGTCAACGGTCCCGCAATGGACCGGGAGTGCAGATTCCCAATCAGGGACTATATTGCAGTTTCGAATTTTTCCGGGACGGACAACCTGATTCTGGAACCGGAAAGAATGAAGGCTCTAAATACGACATTTAGCTCCTTGGCTCCCCGGAAAATTAACATTCCGGATCCCGCCATTGTAGAAATTCTTCGGAAAATGGGCAAGACCAAACCCGAGGATGAGTTGAACTGCGGTTCCTGCGGATACAACACCTGCCGGGAAAAGGCAAGGGCGATTATCGATGACAAAGCCGACCTGACAATGTGCCTGCCTTACCTGAAGGAAAAGGCGGAGAGTTTTTCTGATACGATTATCAGTCACACGCCCAATGCCATTCTGGTTGTGAATGAAAACTTTAAAGTTCAGCTGGCTAACGAATCCGCCTGCGAACTGCTTAATATCAAATCTCCAAGCGAAATCCTAGGGGATCAGGTTGTGCGAGTACTGGATCCTTCGCCCTTTATAGACGCATACCAAAACGGAAAAGATACCTTCGCGAGGCGACAATATCTCACTGAATACAAAAAATATGTGGAGCAGACCGTTATTTATGACAGGAACTACCACATCATCATCTGCATCATGCGCGATGTGACCATGGAGACCGTGTAGTTTGAAAACCGTCAGGAATTGAGCCGCAAAACCATTGAAATTACTGACAAGGTGATCGAAAAACAGATGCGCACTGTTCAAGAAATCGCATCCCTGTTGGGAGAAACTACTGCGGAAACCAAGGTGGCTCTGACTAAGCTTAAGGAGTCGCTGTATGATTGACAAATATTGCATTGAAAGCGGTTATGTATCCCTGAATAAACACGGTGAAATCCTTTGCGGAGATCATGTAGAAACGACATCAGACGATCAGGGTTCTTCAATTGTCGTTCTCGCTGATGGGCTGGGAAGCGGAGTTAAGGCCAGTATTCTCTCTACCCTTACATCAAAAATCCTGTCGACAATGATGGCGAATTCCATGCCCATGAAGGATTGCATATCCACCATGGTTTCGACACTGCCCATTTGTAAAACGCGACAGTTGGCATACTCAACCTTTACGGTTATTCGTATTTCAAATCACCGTGAGGCGGAGATTATACAGTACGATAACCCCAACGTCATTATGTTGCGCGATGGCAAAAACTACGAGTATCCAATCATTACAGAGATGATTGACGGCAAGAAAATATTGAAATCGAAAGTCAACCTTTGTGAGAATGATGTCTTTGTCGCCATGAGCGATGGGGTGCATCATGCGGGAGTTGGAGGCGTCTTCGATTTTGGCTGGGACCAAAGGGAAATAGCCGACTTTCTTGAAAGATTTTACGATGCCAAGCTGAACGCTAAAACAATCAGCACTAT
The DNA here is from genome assembly GCA_964387185.1 of uncultured Oscillospiraceae bacterium. Taxonomy (GTDB): domain Bacteria; phylum Bacillota; class Clostridia; order Peptostreptococcales; family Anaerovoracaceae; genus UBA1426. The sequence continues at coordinate 2,230 of CAYLVS010000092.1, forward strand.
GCTGCTGGACCTATGCCATGAGCTCTACAATGGCCAACCCGGGGATGACACCACGGTTTGCACGATTAAAATCCGAAAGAGAAAGCAGATAAACCTTATGATTGGCCCACCGGAAAGCCCTAAAGATGTGAACAAAATGATGTCGCTGTTTTTCTCAAAAGAAGGCAGGTACATCGTCTGCGGTGGTACAACATCCAACCTAGCTGCCGAACATCTGCAGCGCCCCCTTGATTGCAGCCTGTCGGAGTATGTGGATCCCGATATTCCTCCCACAGCTAATATAGAAGGGATCGACTTGGTGACAGAGGGCGTCATAACCATGAGCAGGGTACTGGAATATGCACAAGACTACCTGGGAAGCAACAGCCGTTACATTGAATGGGGCCAAAAAAACGATGGAGCCTCTCAAATAGCCCGGATGCTGTTTCAGGAGGCAACGGACATAAATTTCTTTGTGGGTCGAGCAATGAATCCTGCCCATCAAAACCCCAAGCTTCCTATCGGTTTCAACGCCAAGATGCAGCTTGTGGACGAGCTTGCTAAATGCCTTTCCCAAATGAACAAAAAGATTAAAGTTAGCTATTTTTAAGGAGGTACCTATGGATAACACATTCGACTACGAAACAATCGACGGGATCATTGATGAATTCGGCGCTAAAGCAAGCTCCGTCATAGCCATTTTGCAGGGCGTTCAGGAAAAATACCGCTATTTGCCGCAAGAGATTTTCCCTTATCTTGTAAAGCGCCTGGGTGTCAGCGAAGCGAGTATATACAGCGTTGCCACCTTCTATGAAAACTTCTCACTGAAACCAAAAGGAAAATATGTTATCAAGGTTTGCGACGGAACTGCGTGCCATGTTAGGAGAAGCATTCCGATTTTAGAACGTCTTCGTTCCGATCTAAAGCTTTCCGAGGACAGCACGACAACGGAAGACCTGAACTTTACCCTTGAAACCGTCTCCTGCCTTGGGGCCTGTGGCCTTGCCCCTGTACTGACTGTCAACGACAAAGTCTACCCTGCCATGACCCCGGATAAGGCATCGGAACTATTAAAACAGATTGAGGAGGAGCTTGTGAATGCTTAAATCGAGAGAAGACCTGAATAATATTCGCAGCGTTTATGCAAAAACTCTGAAATCACAGAAGGCTAAAATTCTTGTCTGTGCCGGCACCGGCTGCGTTGCAGGAGGTTCCCTGGTGATTTATGATCGTTTGAAGGAGTTGATGGAACAGCACAACATCCCATGCTCCGTGGAACTTGAAAAAGAAGTCCACGACCCCACAGTGGGTATTAAGAAAAGCGGCTGTCATGGTTTCTGTGAAATTGGCCCGCTGATCCGGATTGAGCCCCAAGGCTGGTTGTATGTGAAAGTACAACGGTCAGACTGCGAAGAAATAATAGACCAAACCGTGGTAAAGGGTAAACATATTGCGCGCCTTGCTTATCAAAACAATGGCGAACTCTGTAAAAAGCAGGATGATATCCCCTTTTATAAAAGCCAAACAAGACATGTTTTACGGCACTGTGGTCAAGTTGATGCCACGTCGATTAACGAATATCTTGCCATTGGTGGATACAGCGCTTTTGAAAAAGCTCTCTTTGAAATGACCGGTGATGAGATAATTCATGAGATTACCGAATCCGGCCTTCGAGGCAGAGGCGGCGGCGGGTTCCCGGTAGGCCGTAAGTGGGGCCAGGTGAAACTACAGAAGGAAGCCCAGAAATACGTGGTCTGTAACGGAGACGAGGGCGACCCCGGCGCATTTATGGATCGAAGCATTATGGAGGGTGATCCCCATAGCGTTCTGGAAGGTATGATGATTGCAGGGCTTTCCTGCGGTGCTGACCAGGGGTATCTCTATGTACGCGCCGAATATCCCCTAGCCGTTAACCGTCTGAAAACAGCCATTACACAGGCGATGGACATGGGACTGCTCGGCGACCGGATTCTCGGTACGGATTTTTGCTTTCATCTGCGTATCAATCAGGGAGCCGGCGCCTTTGTCTGTGGCGAAGGCTCTGCCCTAACTGCTTCCATAGAAGGAAAGCGGGGAATGCCCAGAGTCAAACCGCCCCGCACAGTTGAGCACGGGCTTTTTGACAAACCGACGGTTTTGAACAATGTAGAAACCTTTGCAAACATACCGCTGATTATCGATAACGGCGTAAATTGGTATCGCTCCATCGGCTCTGAAAAAAGTCCCGGCACAAAAGCCTTTGCCCTGACGGGGAATATCGTAAATACCGGCCTGATCGAAGTTCCCATGGGAACACCTCTCCGGAAAGTCATCTTTGATGTCGGCGGCGGAATGCGAGACGGAGGAGAATTCAAAGGGGTGCAGATTGGCGGGCCATCCGGGGGCTGTCTTACCGAAAAGGACCTGGACCTGCCTCTTGACTTCGATTCACTCAAAAAAGCCGGGGCAATGATCGGTTCAGGCGGATTGGTGGTAATGGATGACAAGAATTGCATGGTGGAGGTTGCACGGTTCTTTATGAACTTTACGCAGAACGAATCCTGCGGAAAATGTGTGCCTTGCCGCGAGGGCACCAAAAGAATGTTGGCCATTTTGCAGCGTATTGTGTCCGGTCAGGGTGTGGAGGGTGACATTGAGCTGCTTCTGGAACTTGCGGACACCGTGTCTGCAACATCCCTCTGCGGCCTTGGGAAAACCGCTGCCCTCCCCGTCGTCAGCACCATCAAAAACTTCCGTAGCGAATATGAAGCGCATATACGAGAAAAGCGCTGTCCCGCCGGTGCATGCAGTAAGCTAAAGAAGATTGAAATCGACGCTGCCCTGTGCAAGGGCTGCACAAAATGTACCAAGAGCTGCCCGGTTAATGCCATAAGCGGAAAAGTGAAAGATCCATTTGTGATAGACCAGGCAAAATGTATAAAGTGCGGAGCATGCATCCCAACTTGCCCGTTCCATGCAATCAGGGAGGTTTGAGAAAATGAAACTCGATAATGTAATGATAATTGACGGAATGCCTGTAGAGATAAACGGTGAGAAGAACCTTCTCGAGCTCATCCGCAAGGTCAACATTAAAATGCCTACTTTCTGTTACCATTCTGAGCTTTCCATCTATGGCGCCTGTCGTATGTGCGTAGTGGAAAACCAGTGGGGCGAAATAGAGGCGGCCTGCTCAACTGTTCCCAAATCAGGAATGGACATTAGGACTAATACAGAACGGCTTCGTAAGTATCGCAAAAACATTTTAGAACTCTTGCTTTCCAACCACTGTCGGGACTGCACCACCTGCAGCAATAACGGCAAATGTAAGCTACAGGATTTGGCAATGCGATTTGGGATTGACGATGTTCGGTTTCCCAACACCGCTGCGGAACCAAAAATTGATGATTCCTCTGTGTGTATTACTAAGGATGCTCACAAGTGCATACTCTGCGGCGATTGCGTTCGGGTGTGCAATGAGGTGCAGAATGTAGGCGCCATTGACTTTGCCCATCGAGGCTCTAAAATGTCAATAAGCTGTGCCTTTGAGCGACCCATAGCCGATTCACCCTGCGTCGGATGCGGTCAGTGTGCTGCTGTTTGCCCCACAGGTGCAATCGTGGTCAAATACGATTTCCATAAAATCTGGCAAGCCCTTGATGACAAAAACACTAAGGTTACTGCTCAGATAGCCCCTGCAGTGCGAGTTGCCATGGGAAAAGAGCTTGGCATGGAGGAAGGGGAAAACGCAATGGGTAAAATCGTTGCCGTTTTTCACAGGTTGGGGTTCGATGAGGTTTATGACACCTCAACCGGCGCAGATCTTACTGTTCTTGAGGAATCCAATGAATTTTTGAAACGGCTTGAGGAAGGTAAAACCGATATGCCCCTTTTTACCTCTTGCTGCCCTGCATGGATACAGTACTGCGAGAAAAACTACCCCGAGTTACTTTCGAACGTGTCGACTTGCCGTTCGCCCATGGAAATGTTTGCTTCAGTTATTCACGAAGAGCACAAGACCTCGGCAAGAAAGCATTACCACGTGGCTGTTATGCCCTGCACCGCCAAGAAATTTGAAGCAACTCGCGATGAGTTTGTCCTTGATGGAAAAAATCCCGTGGATGCCGTCATTACCACCCAGGAGCTTATTCAGATGATTAAAGAGTCCGGAATCATTTTTTCCGAAATTGAGCCGGAGGCTGTGGATATGCCCTTTGGAACCTCAACAGGCGCAGGGGTGATCTTCGGAGTTACGGGAGGTGTAACGGAAGCAGTTTTACGCCGTGTTTCATCAGACAAGTCCAAAACTGCCCTGGCCGCAATCTCCTATCATGGCGTCCGTGGGATGGAAGGAACGAAGGAAGCGGTCATACCTTATGGGGACCGCCGGCTGAAAATCGCTATTGTGAGCGGCCTAGGGAATGCAAGTGCCCTCATTGAAAAAATCAAGTCGGGTACCCACTACGATTTTGTTGAAGTTATGGCGTGTCCCGGCGGATGTGTAAACGGCGCAGGCCAGCCCTTCGTGGCACCCGATGGAAAAAAACAACGGGGCGACGGGCTCTATGCCGCTGACAAAATGTGCAGCACTAAGAGAAGCGAGGAAAATCTGTTAGTTATGGATATGTATAACGGTGTCCTGAAAAACCGCGTACATGAGCTCTTGCACGCCAATTACGCAAGGAAAGGTGAATGATATGACAGAAATCAGAGTTTGTATCGGTACCTCCTGCCACCTGAAGGGATCCTATAATATCATTCAGACCTTTCAGCACTTGATTGAGGAACACCGTCTGCATGGCAAAGTTGATTTACGAGCCAGTTTCTGCATGAAAAGCTGTAATCAGGCGGGCGTAACAGTGAATCTTAATGGAGAGAAGTATAAGATCACGGCGGAGACAGCTTACGCTTTTTTCAAGGAAAATATATTGTAACGACAACCACGGGGTCTGTCCCTCTGGTTGTTT
>CAYLVS010000093.1:0-2957 GCA_964387185.1 uncultured Oscillospiraceae bacterium
CCCAAGAGTTGGTGAGGCTGTCGCAGCAGCTGTTGCGGAAGCTGCAAGAAAAACCGGTGTTGCAAGAGATTTTTAAGATGCCTGTATGGGTGCTGTTGCAATTTCCCCGGATTTAGTATAAAAATAAAGCATCTGACAGGGTTGGACGGCATATTTGATAGGAGAGCAAGGTATGGAAATAGGAAACGGAGATCTTGCCATTGGGATCTTAATATGGAATCTGATTACATTTCTGATTATGGGTATCGATAAGCGCAAGGCGATAAAGCGTCGCCGCCGAATCAGCGAATCTACACTGTTGGGCTTGGCCTTCTTGCTGGGAGCTCCCGGCGTATTGATTGCTATGCCGATATTCCGGCATAAAACCAAAAAGGCACTATTTTTGGTTTTAGTGCCTCTGGCGTTAATAGCAAATGTACTGATGGTGGTAGGCTTAATCGATTTAATTCGTTGACTAAAAGCCGCCACTGTTACAGAGGAAACAGAATTTCTATTGACAGGCCTCGAAATGTATGATAATTTTATTAAGCGACTTTACGGCCACCTCGAGGCGGCCTTAGTTTAGATGAAATTTCGGAGGGCAATCATTATGAGAGTAAGAGTTACATTATCCTGCACAGAATGCAAGCAGAGGAACTACAACACGATCAAGAACAAGAAGAACGATCCCGACCGCTTGGAGTTCAACAAGTATTGCAAATTCTGCAAAAAGCAGACAGCTCACAAAGAGACCAAATAAATAAGTAAGAAGTTTAGGGGATGTGAACAATATGGACAAGAAACCTGCTGTTAACACAAACGTTAAAAAGAAAGGCAGTATCAAGGAGTATTTCAAAGGTGTAAAGACTGAAATTCGCAAAGTTATATGGCCGAGTAGAAAAGAGCTGGCATCATATACAGGTGTGGTCATCATGACCTGCTTTGCATTTTCTTTGGTTTTCTGGGCTTTTGATTCCGCATTCCTTGCACTGCTGAAGGCTGTTTTGAACATCAGCATTTAAAAGGAAAAAACAATGGTAAAAACATCAGACGAAACGCCGGAAATCGTGGAAGAAGTCCTAACCGACGAAGAGCAGGTTGTCACCGAAGAGGGGCAGCTTCAATGCGGTATGGATGAGGAAGAGGCGTCCAAGGCCAAGTGGTATGTGATTCATACCTATTCAGGACACGAGAACAAGGTCAAAGTGAATATTGAAAAACTTGTAGAGAACCGGGGAATGCAAGATTTGGTTCTCGAAGTTGTGGTGCCCACGGAAGACCGAGTTGAAATCAAGGATGGCCAGCGGAAGATCAAGACTAGAAAGATGTTTCCCGGCTACGTTATCGTAAAGATGATCGTCACCAACGAATCCTGGTACCTCGTCAGAAATACACAAGGTGTTACGGGTTTTGTAGGCCATGGTTCGGAGCCGGTTCCCCTCACAAATGAAGAAGTGAGAAGGATGGGTATCGAAAAGGTCTACATCAAGCTTGACATTGCACCGGGAGACAGCGTTAAGGTAATCAACGGACCCTTCGAGAGCTTCATGGGCATTGTAGAAGAAGTAAACTTTGACAAGCAGACTCTGAAGGTTCGCATCTCTATGTTTGGAAGAGACACTCCGGTCGAACTGGAATTCGGCCAAGTAGATAAAATATAGCGCCAGGCGCAAAAAACTTGCTTCGCACGAGAAATACGGCAGCAAGGGAAAGGAGACCATAATATGGCAAAAAAAGTAGACGGCTTGATAAAGCTGCAGATCCCCGCAGGCAACGCAACACCTGCACCGCCGGTAGGTCCTGCACTGGGACAAAAAGGTGTAAACATAATGGATTTCTGTAAGCAGTTCAATGCCAGAACAGCCGACCAGGCAGGAATGATCATCCCTGTAGTCATCACAGTATACGCGGACAGATCCTTCACATTTATCACAAAGACACCGCCTGCCGCTGTACTGTTGAAAAAAGCTGCGAATTTGACCGCTGCTTCCGGTGAGCCCAACAAAAAGAAAGTTGCAACCCTCACTACGGATCAGGCAAGGGAAATCGCAAAGCTGAAAATGCCGGACTTAAATGCTGCAGACATTGATTCTGCAACAGAAATGATTAAGGGAACGGCAAGAAGCATGGGAATCGTTATTCGCGACTAGTAAGGTGGGAGGCGAAAGCCGCAAGTACCACAAGGAGGTAGAAGAATGCCTAAAAGAGGTAAAGTGTACAAAGAGTCAGCCAAGTTAATCGACAAAACATCACTGTATGAAGTCGTCGATGCTCTTGACCTTGTCCTTCAGACAGCAAAGGCCAAGTTTGACGAAACGGTTGAAGTCCACATCAAGCTGGGCGTAGACGGAAGGCATGCTGACCAGCAGGTCAGAGGCGCCATCGTTCTTCCCCACGGAACCGGCAAATCCAAGAAGGTTCTGGTGTTCGCGAAGGGCGACAAGGCAAAAGAAGCAGAAGATGCCGGCGCGGATTACGTAGGTGCCGAAGATCTGGCCCAAAAGATCCAGAGCGAGAGCTGGTTTGATTTTGACGTTGTAGTCGCTACCCCGGACATGATGGGTGTAGTGGGAAGACTGGGTAAAATATTAGGCCCCAAAGGTTTGATGCCCAACCCCAAATCAGGAACCGTAACCATGGACATCGTAAAAGCACTTGAGGAGATCAAAGCCGGTAAAGTGGAATATCGTCTGGATAAGACCAATATCATCCACACCCCTATCGGAAAGGCATCCTTTGGTAAAGAGAAGTTGACCGATAACTTCAATGCTCTGCTGGAAGCTGTGATAAAGGCAAAACCTTCGGCAGCCAAAGGCCAATATCTGAAGAGCATCACCGTGGCCAGCACCATGGGACCGGGAGTCAAAATTAACCCCGTTAAAATCACCTTTATTTAAAACAGAGGTGTCGTGAAGAAGCTCTTACAAAACTGCATATAGACTGTAGACAGCAGGTGCGACAGGCTGCGGCCGCCGCTT
>CAYLVS010000093.1:2967-6963 GCA_964387185.1 uncultured Oscillospiraceae bacterium
TAGGAGATACAATTATTGAATCGAAGCCTTTTCTGTCTGCAGGATAGAAGAGGCTTAATTACTAAAATACCGGAAAGGAGACAGTTCATGCCATCACAAGAACACTTGAATCAAAAACAAGCAGTGATCGATGAGATCAAACAAAAATTAGAGAACGCACAGTCGGCAGTGGTTATCGATTACATGGGAATCAATGTAGCGGAAGCCAATGCCATGAGAAAAAAGCTCAGAGAAGCGAATGTAGACTATACCGTTTACAAGAACACTCTCTTCAACAGAGCAATTGAGGGGACATCCTTTGAGAGCCTCTCGCCGATCCTCAATGGCCCAAGCGCATTCGCTTTCGGATACGAAGATGCGGTTGCTCCGGCCAGAGTGTTGAACGGAATCATGAAGGAGTACAAGAAGATGAGCTTCAAAGGGGGCATCGTAGAAGGCGGCTTTTACGACAGCGAGCAGATGAAAGACATCGCGCTCCTCCCGGGAAGAGAAGAACTCATTGCTAAATTTATGGGCAGCATTCAATCGCCTGTTTCGAAGATGGTTCGCACCTTCCAGGCTATTGCGGATGCAAAAGAAGAAGCTTAACAGAGAAAAGAAAAGGAGAACAAAATGAATAAAGAACAAATTATTGAAGCCATCAAGGGCATGACTATTTTAGAAATCAACGAGCTGGTTAAGGCTTGTGAAGAGGAATTCGGCGTTTCCGCAGCAGCTCCCGTAGCAGTAGCAGGCGCAGGCGGAGCAGCAGCAGAAGCAGTTGAAGAGCAGACAGAGTTCACAGTAGTCCTTACAGGTGCAGGCGCTGAGAAGATCAAGGTCATCAAAGTGGTCAGAGAACTGACCGGTCTTGGACTGAAAGAAGCTAAGGAACTGGTAGACAATGCTCCGAGCAACGTAAAAGAAGGCGTCGATAAGGCAGAAGCCGAAGCCGTCAAGAAGCAGCTTGAAGACGTGGGTGCTGTCGTCGAGATGAAATAAGAGAAAAACCTTAAAAACTATAAAACCCGTTCTATATTCTGAACGGGTTTTATTTATCATAAATTTGGCAATAATTTTGTTGACTACTTGTTTTCACTGTGATATCATAGTACATTGCCACGCAAAGTAGTTTGTTGTCAATACAAGGAGTGATGAATATGCCACAACCCGTTAAAATCGGTAAAAAAACGCGGATGAGCTACTCATTGATTCACGAAGTAGCTCCCATGCCTAATCTGATTCAGATTCAAAAAGATTCATATGATTGGTTCATACAGGAAGGACTAAAAGAGGTTTTCGAGGATATATCCCCCATCAGGGACTATGCAGACAATTTAGTCCTTGAATTTATTCAGCATTCCATTAACGATGAGCCGAAGTACGATCAGGAGGAGTGCAAGGAGAGGGACGCAACCTATTCTGCTCCTTTGAAAGTCAAGGTCAGATTGGTCAATAAAGAAACCGGTGAAGTAAAGGAGCAGGAAGTATTCATGGGAGATTTCCCTCTCATGACAGAAAAAGGCACCTTTATTTATAACGGGGCCGAGCGTGTCGTAGTCACCCAGTTGGTCCGGTCTCCCGGGCCTTACTATGACGTAACTACGGACAAATCCAATAATAAGCTCTACTCCACACAGATCATACCCAACCGGGGAGCCTGGCTGGAATATGAAACAGACTCCAACGAAGTCATATCTGTTCGAGTGGACCGCACCAGAAAACAGCCCATTACCACCATCCTCAGAGCCCTTGCTTACAAGTCGGCAGAGGAGAAGGTCTTCTATGAGAGAAAGAAAAATTCGGACATCTCTGAGGCGGATCTGCAGAAAAAAGTTCGCAGATACGGAGAGTTTTCAAGCGATACCGCAAAAATGCTTTATGAAGGAACCAATGAAGAAATCCTTCAAATTTTTGGTGCCAACGATCGCCTTGAGAAGTCCATGGCCAAAGACACCACCGTCAATTACGATGAAGGATTAAAAGAAATCTATAAGAAGTTAAGGCCGGGAGAGCCTGCAACATTTGAAAGCGCCTATGACCTCATTGAAGCCTTGTTTTTTGATGTCAAGCGGTATGATTTAGCTAAAGTAGGAAGATATAAATACAATAAGAAGCTGGGCCTTGCCAATCGCCTTGTCGGCTGTAAAGCAGCGGAAGCAATCGTAAGCCCCTCTACAGGCGAAGTGCTTGCAGAGGAAGGAGCAATCATCAGCAGAACTTTGGCCATGGCCATTGAAAACTCGGGCGTAGAATCTGTAATGGTCTATAGCAAGACGGAGGATAACCGGCCGGTGAAGGTAATCGGAAACTGCTTCGTAAACCTTCAGGATAATGTTCCTTTTGATGTATCGGGCTTGAAGTTGCCGGGCAAAGTCCACTACCCTGTCTTGAAATGGATTCTTGAGAACTATGAGGGTGAAAACAATATAAAGGAGGCTTTGGTTTCTGCAAAGAACAAGCTTTCACCTAAGCACATTATCCTCGATGACATCATCGCATCCGTCGGCTATATTCTCAACCTATCCGATGGTATCGGCTCCACGGATGATATCGATCACCTGGGCAACAGAAGGCTCAGAACCGTAGGGGAATTGCTACAAAACCAATTCCGTATCGGTCTGGCTCGTATGGAGAGGGTCGTCAAGGAAAGAATGACCATCCAGGATATCGAGGTCACAACACCCCAAGCCCTGATGAATATTCGGCCGGTAACTGCTGCTATCAAAGAATTTTTCGGAAGCAGCCAGCTGTCCCAGTTTATGGATCAGACGAACCCTCTGGCGGAGCTCACACATAAGAGAAGGCTTTCAGCCCTGGGCCCCGGCGGTCTGTCAAGAGAACGAGCGGGATTTGAAGTACGGGACGTCCATCATTCCCACTATGGAAGGATGTGCCCCATTGAAACACCGGAAGGTCCAAATATCGGACTCATCGGCTCTCTTACTACCTACGGAAGAATTAACGAATACGGTTTCATCGAAACACCTTATCGGATCGTAGACAAGATCAACGGCCGGGTTACGGAAGAAATTCAGTACGTTACTGCCGATGAAGAAGAGCAGCTCATTATCGCGCAGGCCAATGAACCATTGGATAGCGAAGGACATTTCATCAACAGCAAAGTCGTCGTGCGGAAGCCCGGAGGCGCGCTGGATCTGGTTCCCAAGGATGAAGCAGACTTCATGGACGTTTCTCCCAAACAGGTTGTATCCGTCGCAACGGCCATGATACCCTTCTTGGAAAACGATGATGCCAACCGTGCTCTGATGGGTTCCAACATGCAGAGGCAGGCAGTGCCCCTGTTGGTTACGGATGCACCTATCGTAGGCACCGGTATGGAATATACTGCAGCGAGAGATTCCGGAGTTGTGGTCCTTGCGAAAGAAGCGGGCACAGTGGAATATGTAGATGCTAACAGAATACGGATTCGCAGAGATCGGGACAATGGCGTTGATGAATACAAGATGCTGAAGTTCAAACGCTCCAACCAGGGCACCTGCATCAACCAAAAGCCCATCGTAAATCACGGTGAACGGATAGAGGAAGGGGAAGTCATTGCAGACGGACCCTCCACGGATATGGGTGAGATTGCGCTGGGCAAGAACCTGCTTATCGGATTTATGACCTGGGAAGGCTACAATTACGAAGACGCGATCATCCTCAACGAGAGATTGATCATGGAGGACTCCTTAACCTCACTTCACATCGAGGAATATGAATCCGAAGCCAGAGATACCAAGCTGGGCCCTGAAGAAATCACGAAGGATATTCCCAATGTTGGAGAAGATGTGTTGAAGGATTTGGATGAAGAAGGGATCATCCGCATCGGTGCGGAAGTGAACTCTTCCGATATCTTAGTGGGGAAAGTCACGCCGAAAGGAGAGACGGAGCTTACTGCAGAGGAAAGACTGCTACGGGCCATCTTCGGAGAAAAGGCCAGAGAAGTAAGAGATACTTCCCTGAGAGTGCCTCATGGTGAGACCGGTATCGTAGTTGATGTAAAGGTGTTTTCCA
>CAYLVS010000094.1:0-3350 GCA_964387185.1 uncultured Oscillospiraceae bacterium
GCTGTTGGCACCGGACTCAACACCCATCCGCAATTTGCAGAGAGGGTGGCAGTCCACATCAGCGAACTGACTTCATCTACCTTTCTTTCTGCCCCAAACAAATTTCATGCCCTTACGAGCATGGATGGAATTGTGGTCTTTCACGGAGCGCTTAAAGCCTTGGCCGCAAATCTTTTTAAGATTGCCAACGACGTGCGCTGGCTGGCCAGCGGACCAAGGAGCGGAATCGGCGAAATAACAATACCCGAAAACGAGCCGGGTAGCTCCATCATGCCCGGTAAGGTCAATCCCACGCAATGCGAAGCGCTGACAATGGTCTGCTGTCAGGTCATGGCCAATGACACAGCGGTTGGCTTCGCCGCGTCACAGGGGAATTTTCAGCTCAATGTCTTCTTGCCCGTGACGATATACAACCTGTTACAATCCATCCGCCTTCTCAGCGACGGCATGGTTTCTTTTAATGAAAATTGTGCCAGAGGGATTCGCCCTGATTATGATAGAATCAAACAGAATCTGGACCGCTCCCTGATGTTGGTCACGGCTTTGAATCCCCACATCGGCTACGACAAAGCGACGGCCATTGCGAAAAAGGCCTATAAAGAGGGGACTACGCTGAAAGAAGCGGCAGTTAGCTTGGAAATATTGACAGCGGCTGAATTTGATGAGTTGGTAAATCCGGCCAAGATGGTATAGAAAGCGAATAAACCCGGAAAATAGGGTATATATAGAGCATAAGTTGCGGCAAGATGGAAGGAGACGAAATGGATCAAATAAAAACGAGAACTCCCGAAGAGGAAGCATTGGAGAGCAAAGCATATATAGATGGATACATTCAGAGGGCGCGGACTGCGCAGTCCGTGCTTGAGGGCTATACCCAAAGCCAGGTGGACCGTCTGGTCATGTCCATTGCCAAAACAGTGTACGACAATGCGGAATATCTGGCGGAACTGGCTGTTGCGGAAACCGGTATGGGTGTTTTGGCCGATAAAACCGCCAAGAACAAAGGTAAGGCGAGCATTATTTGGAACAGCCTTAAGGGCAAGAAAAGCGTGGGCATTATAGAACGTGATGAAGAGGCAGGCATCGTTAAGGTGGCGAAACCCATGGGAGTAGTGGCCGCGATTACGCCGACGACTAATCCCACTGTTACCCCTATGAGCAATGCCATGTTTGCTGTAAAAGGCAGAAACGCCATTATTATCACCCCCCATCATAGGGCGATTCGGTCCAGCACCGAGACAGTGAATATAATCAATGCAGAGTTGGCAAAGCTGGGTGCTCCGGAAAACCTGATTCAGATTTTGGATCAGCAGTCCCGTGTCAACACGCGAACGCTCATATCCAGCGCAGATGTGGTCATCGCAACGGGAGGCGCGGGCATGGTCACTGCGGCTTACAGCAGCGGCAAACCCGCTCTGGGCGTCGGTGCGGGAAATGTACAGTGCATCATTGACAGAGATGTGGATTTAGCGGAAGCCGTGTCCAAGATTATCGCAGGCCGCATTTTCGATAATGGCATTATTTGCTCAGGCGAGCAGAGTGTCATTGCACCCGCAGATAAATATGTGGAGGTTTTAGACGAATTCAGGAAGAACGATGCCTATGTGGTCACAGAAGCGGAGGAAAAGAAAGCGTTCCGTAAAGCGATTTTTGTCGAAGGGGCAATGAACCGCCACGCCGTGGGACAATCGGTTCAGACCATTGCCGGGCTGGCGGGAGTTGAAGTTCCTGCCCATTGCAAGGTGATCCTTATAGAGGCGGACGGCATCGGGGAAGACGAGGTTTTGTCAAAGGAGAAGATGTGCCCTGTGTTGGCGCTTTTCCGTTACGATGATTTCAAAGAAGCTGTAGAAATTGCAAAAGCAAACTTGGAAGTGGAAGGAAAAGGACACAGCGCTGCCATTCATTCTAACAACAGCGCAAACATCGAATTCGCCGCCGAGCAGATTAGCGTTAGCAGATTTGTGATCAATCAAACATGTGCCACCTCTGCGGGAGGTAGCTTCTTTAACGGCCTGGCTCCGACGAACACATTAGGTTGCGGGTCGTGGGGACATAACAGCATTTCGGAAAACCTAGATTACAAGCACCTGATTAACATATCGCGAATTGCTTATTTCAGACCGGAAAACCCTGTGCCAACAGAGGAGGAGCTGTGGTCAATTTTGGATTGAACCACCCGGCTGAGCGAGTATTCATAAGACTGAAGGAGAAGAGGCAGGTCGTTGTATCTGCCTTCTTTTATTGCATATTCAATGGCTTCAGAGCAGGAACGCAGATCCTGCATGCCCAAAGTGGCAGTCAAGCCTTTAAGGGAATGTGCAAAAGCTTTAGCCTCTTCGTATCTTTTTTGTTTGATAAGGCCGGAAAGCATAGCATTGCTGTTACTATAACTGTCTTGAAAGCGTTTTACAGATCTGATGTATAAATCCTCTAGCCCTCCAAGTCTGCAAATCGCCTCGTTCTTACCCGAAAATGGGTCGAGTGTGTAGGATAGCGGAATCATAGGAAAACCTTTCAAATAACATTATAGAATTAACGCGTAAGTCTATCCTACTACTTCCAAATGAGCCTGTAAAGAAAAATAAGTCGAAAATTCAAACTTTTCAATCGACAAAAACAACCAAAGTAACAGACCCCGTGGGGGCAATTTCAGCCCACAGGCCCCGTGGCCTAGTCGGCTGAAATTGCCCCCACGGGGTCTGTCCCTTCGGTTGGTGTTGTGGTATAATGTCCGCAATTATGAAAAATGTTTTACTGACAATTGAATACGACGGCACCAACTTCTCCGGTTGGCAACGGCAACCCGGCCGGCGCACCGTTCAGGGCGAATTGGAACGGGTACTTTCCATTCTGTGCAAGCAGGAAATCACATTGCAGGGCACAAGCCGCACAGATGCAGGCGTTCATGCATATGGGCAGAGAGCTTGTTTTCAGGGAGAGTTTGGAATCCCTACAGACCGGATTCCCATTGCGGCAAACCACTTGCTGGCCGGCGAAGGGCCTTATGCGGTTGGAGATGTCAGAATAAGGGAGGCGCAGGAAGTAAACGCGGAGTTTCATCCCCGCTTTGATGCCCTGGGCAAAAAGTACGTTTATAAGATACGCAACGCCCCCGAACCCGACATCCTGCAGCGCAATTATTCTTACCAGATTGAGAAACCTCTGGAGCTCGATGCAATGAAGCAGGCAGCAACGCACCTGGTCGGCGAACAGGACTTCCGATGCTTTATGGCGGCGGGCGGCAATGTTCCCGAGTCCACCGTTCGAACCATTTACAGGGCTGAATGGCACCGCCAAACCCCCGACACCCTGTACTTTGAAATAAAGGGCAATGGATTCCTTTACAA
>CAYLVS010000094.1:3450-6960 GCA_964387185.1 uncultured Oscillospiraceae bacterium
GCCCGACTTCATCAGCGTCACGTATGGAGCTGGTGGCAAGGCAAAGGACAGAACCGTCGAGATTGCTTCCAAAATCAAAAACGATTACGGAATCGAGAGTCTGGCACACCTGACCTGCATTTCCTCCACAAAAGAGGACATACAAAAGATATTCAACGAGCTGAGAGCTAACAATATTGAAAACGTGTTGACTCTCCGCGGCGACATCCCCGAAGACCCCGACTTCGAATTCCCAAACCCCCTGCAGTATGCGTATGCTTGCGATCTGGTGAAGGAGGCAAAAGCGGAAAAGAGTTTCTGTATCGGTGCCGCATGCTATCCGGAGAAGCACATCGACTGCGACAGCAAGGTGAAGGACATTAAATACCTGAAAGAAAAGGTCGATCAAGGGGTGGACTTCCTCATGACCCAGCTCTTCTTCGATAACGAGCTTTTTTATCGTTTCATGGAAGAAATCGATTTAGCAGGAGTCGACGTCCCAGTTTCCGCGGGCATCATGCCCGTTCTGAACAAAAACCAGATTTTGCGCATCACCAAGTTGTCCGGCTGTGCCATACCTCCTAAGTTCCGGCGCATACTGGACCGCTATGAGGGCAACCCGGAAGCTTTGAAGGAAGCCGGCGAAGCCTATGCCATCGAGCAGATCATCGATCTCATGGCTTGGGGCGTCCGAGGCATCCACCTCTATACTATGAACAAGCCGGAAACGGCAAAACGGATTATGGGAAACATCGACCATATCAGGAGGTTGCAGGGCTGATTATGGGCAACATCGATCACATCAGGAGACTGCAGGGCTGAGCCCCAGCGTAAAACCAGCTCATGGTACAGACTATTTGGCAGACTTCTCGGCGTGATGACAGACTTTTGCCAGGTCTCTCGGCCTGATGACAGACTTTTGTCGGATTCCTCGCTCCAATGGCACCTCCAAAGGCTCCGATGCTTGTATTCACTATTCCGCTATGATAAAATTATACATTCGGAGGACGTGCTATGGGATTACGCCAACTACAGAATAACAGAATTCTTCTTTTTGACGGAGCCATGGGAACCATGCTGCAAAAGTCGGGATTGCCCACAGGGAAAATTCCGGAACTCTTCAACTTCACCCATCCTGAAATTCTCAAGGACATCTACAGACAATACTTAGATGCAGGCAGCGACGTTATCAGCACCAATACATTCGGGGCCAACCGGCTCAAGGTGGAAGGCTCCGGATTTACCGTTGAGCAGATCATCACGGGCGCGGTGAAGTTGGCTCGGGAAGCGGTGGATGAATATGAGTCGGATCAGGAGAGATCCCATCGGGATAAATCAAATCGGGCGCAATCCGGTGGGAAGAGATATGTAGCCCTTTCTCTGGGGCCAATCGGAAAGCTCATGGAGCCCTCCGGGGATTTGGGATTTGAAGAAGCCTGCGACTTATACCGCGAACAAATTGAGCCCGGGATCAAGGCCGGCGCTGACATGATTCTTATAGAAACCCAAAGCGACCCTTACGAGGCAAAAGCGGCTATCGTAACGGTCAGGGAGCTGACCGATCTGCCCCTGTTTTGCACAGTCACCTTTCAGGAAAACGGCAGGATGTTAATGGGCGCAGACCCTCTCACCGTGGTCACCGCTTTGCAAGATTTGGGAATCGATGCGCTGGGTGTGAACTGCTCCTTGGGGCCGGAACAAATGTTGCCTATTGTCAGTCAAATGTTGAGATACTCCAAGTTGCCGGTCATGGTTCAGCCCAATGCAGGCCTGCCGGAAATGGTGGATGGACATACCCATTATAATGTAGGACCCGGTGAATATGCAGATGCCATGGAAGAGATGCTCCGGATGGGTGTAACCGTTGCAGGAGGCTGTTGCGGGACCACGCCAGAATATATAGAGGAGTTAACAAATCGCATAAAGGCAATAGGCGATGGAGGCAGTATTTTAACCGGCGATATACCAACTGGACAAGCCCAGCCCATTAGGGCGGTTACGGCTGTCAGTTCCGCCACTAAGACTGTCATTATTGATCACCGAATTCGGATTATTGGCGAGCGGATCAATCCCACGGGGAAAAAGCTCCTGAAGGAAGCCCTGAAGGCCGGCGATTATGACTATATCGAAAACGAAGCCGTTTTTCAGGTGAAGGCCGGCGCAGAAATATTAGACATTAATGTGGGGCTGCCGGACATCGATGAAAAAGCAGTGATGAAGGAAGCAGTGCGTCGGGTTTCCGCCGTGACGGATGTTCCTCTGCAAATTGACAGCGCCGACCCGAATGTGGTTGAGGCCGCAGTGCGACATTACAACGGGCGACCGATTATCAATTCTGTCAACGGGAAACAGGAAGTCATGAATGCCATTTTTCCTATTGTAAAGAAATACGGGACTTGTGTCATCGCGCTGACTCTGGATGAAAAGGGCTTGCCAAAGGATGCAGAGGAGCGCGTCGCCATTGCGGAGCGCATTATTAAAGAGGCGGAAAAATATGGAATCGGAAGGGAACGGATCTTGGTGGATTGCCTCACTTTGACCGTCTCGGCGCAACAGAATGCAGGCAGGGATACTTTAGAAGCAATTCGACTAGTGAAAGACCGGTTCGGTGTGAAAACAACGCTGGGCGCCAGCAACGTTTCCTTCGGTTTGCCCAACCGGAAGCTACTGAACCGCACATTTTTGGCGATGGCTCTGGAAGCGGGTCTCGATGCTCCCATTACCGATCCCCTGGAACCGGAATATACGGACACCATTTGGGCCTTTGAAACACTGGCCGGAAAGGATGTGGATTCCCGGGATTACATTGTCCGTTACGGGTCTGCGGTGGGGAAAACTGCCCAGCCGACAGCGCGTGAAAAGGCCGGAAAAGAGAGTGATAACAATAGCCTTACAAATATCATTTTAAACGGTTACGTGGACCGAGCGGCAAAGGCTGCCCGGGAATTATTGAAGCGACTTGCGCCATTGGAAGTTGTAGAGACGGTTATCATACCGGCCCTGGAGACCGTTGGCCGGGAGTACGAGACAGGGGAGAAATTCCTGCCCCAGCTCATTCAGTCTGCAGACGCGGTGAAGCCCGCCTTTGAAGTGCTGAAGCAGCATATGGCCGGTGGAGAGACCATCAATTACGGGCGAATCATCCTGGCGACAGTAAAGGGTGACATTCACGACATCGGTAAAAATATTGTAAAAGTATTGCTGGAAAATTACGGTTATGAAGTGCTGGATCTGGGCAAGGATACGGATATACAGCTTATTGTGGATACTGCCAAACGCGAGAAGATACAATTAGTAGGCCTATCCGCACTGATGACTACCACCGTGGTCAATATGGAGACAACAATACGCGCTTTACGGGAAGCCGGACTTGACTGCAAGGTGGCCGTTGGAGGCGCCGTGCTCAACGCAGAATATGCAAAGACTATCGGCGCAGATTTTTACTGTAAGGATGCTATGGATACGGTGCGAGCGGCGAATGGAATATTCAAAAAACCAGCCACGGGGTCTGTCCCTGTGGTTGCTAAGGAG
>CAYLVS010000095.1:0-6848 GCA_964387185.1 uncultured Oscillospiraceae bacterium
CATTATCTGACACCACAAACTTAGCTCCCGCAGTAGCCGGTTCAAATCTATTTGAACACATCAGACACATGGTATATACGGTAACACCTTCTTTGTTATGGAAAAGATGTCTGATGAAGAATACGAAGCGATCTTGGCGCAGAGAAGAATAGACGCAGACCTTGCAGCAAAAGCGATTCAATAAGTGGGTTCAATACCCTTATGGCAAAACAGGTGCTCTGTAAAGGGTGCCTGTTTTTTTACAGAAAATAATAAGACTTTGAACTTTTTTTCAATAGGGGCAGATACTTAAAGCAAATCAAGGAGGTCTAGGTGGATCTAAATATAGATAAAATAGGGTATTGCAATTCCTATTTTAAAGTGGATACAAATAAAATAGTTGAAAACTATTTTAAGGTAAAGAATTATGTAGGAGCAAATGTAGGGGTCATTCCCGTATTAAAGGGGAATGCATATGGATATGGGTTGGTTCCTATAGCTAAGATTTTTGAGGATCGCTGCCGGGTGGAAATATTGGCGAATGCGGCTGTATATGAGGCGGTACAGCTAAGGGAGGCAGGTGTGCAGTGTGATATTGTAATCATCGGTGGAGTACCGCAGCATCTAATACCGGCTGCAGTCCAATACGATTTACAAATTCCACTGTTCGAAAAGATAACCGCAAAAAACTCAAATCATCTTGCAGAAAGAGCCGGAGTAACGATAAAAGTACATATTAAAATTGAGACCGGAATGAATCGTTTGGGTGTAAAGCCGGGTGAGGCACTTTCCGAGCTTTTATCCTATGTGGATATCTTAAAAAATATAGAAATTGTCGGAGCGTATACGCATTTTGCTACATCCACCGCAGATTACGACGATGCTTTTGCGCTAGAACAATATAGGCTTTTTCAGCAGGGCGTAGAGCAAATAAAAGACCGGGGAGTTCGTTTGAAATACATACATTGCTGTAATTCTGCAGCTCTGGCCTGGTTTAAGGAAGCCTATGGGACACATGTACGCTCCTGCTCGTCCGTTTTAGGTCATATGGCAATGGAAGATGGGAGAGAGCCCATTGGGCTTATAGAGCCTGTGGAAATACGCTCATTTATTACAAATATACATGATGTGGACCCGGGGGAAAGTGTGGGTTATAGCAGGTATTTCAAAATAGAAAAGCCTATGAAAGTGGCAACTATATCCCTGGGATTTGCAGATGGCTTTTACCCCATGTGGATGAGAGGTCAAGCACCTGTTTTAGTAAGTGGTAGACGTACAAGGTTTTTAGGATGTTGCATGGATCAGTCCTTCATCGATGTAACGGGAGTCCCCTGCGAGATTGGACAATCCGTTACACTGATAGGCCGAGATGGTGAGGAACGAATTACCACTTGGGAGATAGAGCAGTTTACCGGGAATACTTTTGAATATTTATTTGGAACAATTGGGCCGAGAGTGGCTCGCATCTATGAGTAAATTAAAATCCATCGCTTCGGCGATCTACAAACCGGCCAAGCTCTCAGTATACGGCGGATAAAGAACTCCTTTTTCCGTAATGATTGCAGTTATCAGATCTGCATCTGTTACATCGAAGGCAGGGTTGTAGGTTTTGACACCTTCCGGCGCCATGGGCTTGGCATACCAGGCTTTGTATATTTCCTCGCCGGGCCGCTCTTCAATGGGGATGTCCTTGCCCGTTGGGGTATTCATGTCTATGGTGGAAATAGGCGCATGAACATAAAGTGGGATTCCGTAATGTTTGGCTAGGATAGCCACCCCGGACGTGCCAATCTTGTTGGCGGCATCTCCGTTGGCTGCAACCCTGTCGCAACCCACCACCACAGCGCCGATCCAGCCGTTTTTCATTACGATGGAAGCCATGTTATCACAGATTAAAGTCACATCGATGCCGGCTTCCTGCAATTCCCAGGCTGTGAGTCTTGCACCTTGCAAGAGCGGCCTTGTTTCATCAGCAAAGACCTTGAAATTGTAGCCCTTTTGGTGCCCCAGATAGATAGGGGCCAGAGCAGTGCCGTATTTTGCAGTGGCGATAGTACCTGCGTTACAATGTGTCAGAATTCCCATGCCAGGCGAAAGAAGAGTCAGAGCGTGTTCTCCGATCTTTCTGCATACTGCTTCGTCCTCTTCTTGAATGGCATGAGCCTCTGTCAGCATGGCCTGTTTGATTTCCTCGATGCTTTTTTCTCTGTTGGCGAGAATGCACTGTTCCATGCGGTTCAGTGCCCAAAACAAGTTTACTGCTGTTGGCCGGGATGAGCCTAGATAGGCTTTCACCTTTTTATACTCTTCGTAAAATGCATCAAAATTTGATGCATTGCTTGCCTTCATGCCCAAGTACGCACCATAGCCTCCTGCGATGCCGATGGCGGGAGCTCCCCGCACCTGTAGTTTATAGATTGCCTCCCAGATGCGCTCTTGGGTGCATAAACGTAAATATGTAGTTTCATTTGGTAGGCGCGTCTGATCCAACAGAACCAATTCACCGGTTTCGTCATCCAACCTTACGGCGACTACACTAAAAATATCGTTTCCCATTTCTTTACCTCCTGACATCATCATTATCCCTTGGGCCGGGCAGATTGTCAATTTGGTGATGCTCGAGAGACTTTTTCTTAGTGAACAGGTAACAGATGGGCACGGCGTAGAGGAAAATCGCATAGGGAAGGGCTTCCGGTCCTACGCCCATGAAGCTGAGAGGTACAGAAGAGGCAATTGCCCAGGGCACTAATCCTGACACAACAATGGTAGAATTCCCAATATCTATGGCCAACTCCTGAGCGGTTCCACCCTGGTTATTGTAAGGTTGATTCAGGACCGATGCGCTCATAGTGGTGGCGATGGTCTGATTGCAAAAGACGGCGCAGAAGAGTAGACCGGCAAGGGCGGTTACGGGGAATCGTCCTAGTTTTATCATGTACAGTTCCAGTTTACCCTGCAATTCCCGGATCATGCCGGTTCCTTCGAAAAGATCGGAATATGTGCAGGATATCATTACAATTCCGCAAATTTCCAGCATGGAAACCAGACCCCCGCCGTTAAGCATAGTACCGAAAGAGCTACTGACTACGTCGTAGCCCATGATACAAATCTGCAGAAATTTTAAGAGCGATAACTTCTGTAGAAAAATGCAGGTGATACCCGAGCTTAAAATGCTGAGTCCCATTGCAATTCTCACGTCCACTTTTAGCAGAGGTAGAATAAGCATTAAAAGGGCAGGCACAGCTAACCACATAGAAATAGAAAAGTCATTTTCGATGCGCTCAAACATGACCGGGTCCACGTTGTTAATAGGATTGCGGATGGACAGGAAAGTGTATATTACAACGCAAATACCGGTGGGAAGCCAGGCTGTTCGCAATAACTGATACATGTTATCCCGGGCATGGGTATAAGTAACCGCGGCCGTGAGAATCATGCTGGAAGATGCCGGTGAGCAGCGATCGCCAAAATAGATGCCGGACATTATGATACCTGCGGTGAGTATCTCATTTACGCTGCCCGAACGGGCCAGTGCCATGAAAATAACGCCTAAAGTCCCCACTACGCCAAAGGAGGTGCCGATGGCATAGGAAAGAAGGCAGGTCAACAGGAAGGTTATAATCAGGAACAAACTCGGTGTGATTATTTTCATTCCATAATACACGAAGAACATGATCGTACCTCCGGCTCGCCAGGAGGCGGTCAGTACCCCGATAATGCAGAGAACTAGGACAACGATAAGAGAGTCTTTGATTCCCTTCTTCGTAAGGCTCAGGATAACTGCCGTCTTATTTCCACGGCGTAAAGCCACGGCAACAAAGCAAGCATAGCCTATAAGGAGGGCAAAGATCATTGTGGTGTCCACCAAAAGGCTTCCAACCATTGCCACAGTAAAGATTATAAAAGCAATAAACAGGTCCATTTCGTCTCCTTTTTTACATCGCATCATTATACAACATTCTACTTAAAACACCAAGTGTTTGCCTAGTTTGATTTTTGTACCTTTGTAAGCATGAACTGCCCTCGCTCATCATAAAAATGATAGATAAGGGAGGGAGGACCGCATGGAAAATATTATGTCTTTCATCAGACCGGAGCTTTTTATTCTGGTCATCTTTCTGTATTGTGTAGGACTGTTTCTAAAATTGTATAAGGGCTTTAACAGAGACTGGATGATTCCGTATATCTTGCTTGTGGTAAGTTTTTTAATGACGCTGGCTTATGTCAGCATTTTTATGGAAGAGGGCTTTGCCCCACCGGTAATCGTGGCTGTCATCATACAGTCTGTACTGATTGCTGCAGTTACGGTTTTTGGAAATGAACTGATTCAGCAGGTTCTTAGAAGAAACGAATAAGAAGGGAGTGGCATAATGGACACAGGTATCATTACGGAAGGACAATTAAACTTGATTAAGGAGGTTCGTAAATTCTGGGAGCAGCAGGTCATGTGGATGCGCTTCTACATTCAAAGCGCCATACGGGACGACCCGGATATGCCGGCGATTCTCAACCGACTATTTGCCAACTCCCAGGACTTTTATTATCTATTGATCGTCTTTTTCGGAAGGCCGGCGGCGGAACGGTTTGCCAGTTTTATCACAGCCCATATGTCAAGGATCGTAAGCCTGATCGACGCCCTGAAGAACAACGATCAGGAAACGGTCAACCGGCTGACAGTAGAACTGAATCAGAACGCCAACGATTGGGCTGCGTTTTTAGCGCAGATGAATCCTTACTGGGAGGAAATACAGTGGAAGCAGCTGTTGCAGAGTTTCGTCAGCCAGACTGTCAATGAAATCGTTGCCATTATGGCAGGTAATTATGAAGAGGGGATCCGGATTTTTGACAACATTGAGCAGGTTGCCTACGATATTGCGGACTACCTGGCCAAGGGCATTGTGGCGAGCTTTATCCCTTAAATTTGGTCTATTTGACTGGTTAGAAATTCCGCATTTGGGTATCCTATTCTCACATACACGTAATTACATTGAAGTTTTATAGGATAATGATTATTATTGATATAATGGGAGGATAGAGAAATGACAGACAACAATGAGAAAAAAGATAAAAAAGAAAAGAAGAATCCTGACACAACGGTTCCTTCATTCACCACTTTTCCCATCGCTAATGCGCATACCATCGACATTGACACCAGGGTGACTATCCCTTCGGAAGATGACACGGAAGAGGGTAGAGAATGGGTCAACCACAATCAGAAGTAAACAGGATTATCCAATCCGTTTATTGTTTTCCTTCTTGATTTCTTCGATAAGATCACCGAACATCTCCTCTGGGACATCCCGGTAGAATTCAAGGATGTTCTCAAATTTGATTCCGAGCCCCTCCTGTTTTTCACGATAGAATTCCAGGAGGTGTTCTATTTTTATGCCAAGTTGCCCCTGCTTGATTCGATAAAGATCTCGAATCTGATCCCTTCTGGCGCCCAAGTCCTGCTGTCTTCCACGCACCACTTCCGTGAGCGAGTCCATCTTAAATCCAAATTCCTCTTTCAGCTTCCGCAAATCGTTTAGAGCAGCAAGTCTCCTGCTCTTTTCATCGCTCTCGGAGTTGTATTTCTCTACGACGGTCTGATATCTCTCGTATGCGATTCCCACGGCATCCTTCCAGGAAAGGTAAACCTTTTCTGCGGCCGCCTCGCCGATTTGTTTCATTATGTTGGGGTGATCACAGGCAAAGAGTATGGCTCTCGCCAAATCTGCGGCATCCTCTTTGGCCAGAAGGGCTGTTTCCATATGAACCACCCGTTCCGCAGCACAGCTACCTTCGATGAGAAGGCTTGGGCAAGCGCAGGCAGCAGCTTCGGAGACCACGATGCCATTTGTATCGTAGGTGGAGGGAAATAGGAACATGTCAGCTAATGTAAAATAAGCCCGTACCATTTCGCGGTCATAGATGGCTCCGGTAAAAATGCAATCCTCCGAAAGACCGCATTCCTTCACATAAGATTGAATTTCGGGGCGGTCATAGCCGTCACCGACAAACAGCATTTTAAAGCGGTGTCCCCGCTCCTTAACGATTTTAAGGCTGTCAATGGTGAGCCGGTTTCCCTTATACCACATCATGCGGCCTACAAAGAGGAAGACCGGAAGCCCGGGCTCGATGTCATGCTCCTTTCGGAGACGATCCACAAGCTTGGGATCTGCCGCACCTTTTGGGAAATCTGTGCCGTTTTCCATTACAATGTAATCGCCTTCGTACCCGAAGGCTCTCATATTTTCCCCTGCACCCCGAGATACCGCCCATACTTCATCGCAAGCATTGATATTAGACAGCAAAAATTTTGCTGATGCAGTTCTTACCGGATCATAGGGCAGAACTTTCTGGAATTCCAGATCGAACTTGGTGTGATATGTAAAGACGATAGGGATGTCACTGCTGAACCGCAATACTCTTGCCAACACGGCAGAGGCAAAGGGACAATGGGTGTGTATCAGATCCATGTCCGTTTTACGTAAGCGGTTCACAACAAAAGGATCAAAGGGATAACCTGCGCGGTATCCCAACTTTTTACCTACTTTTGCACTGGGATAGCGGACTACCTCGTAAGGATAATCATCTGAGGTATTTGGATACCAGGGTGTTGCTACAACCGCATTACCATGGTTTCTCTGTATTTCCAGCGCATAATTGGAAGCCGCATTGGCTACGCCGTCGATGGTGGGTGGAAAGGAGTCGTTGAACACCCCCACCGTTAGTCTTTTTTTAGTCACAGCAATCCCTCCATTCTATCAGTCTAGTTCCGTCGGCTCCGTGTTGTCAAGGAGGTTTTCAGGGATCAGGTCGCTGTATTCCGCCAGGATTCGATGTTCATATTCATCCAACAGAAGATCGACAATCCTACCGTAGCT
>CAYLVS010000096.1:0-6752 GCA_964387185.1 uncultured Oscillospiraceae bacterium
GCATGGCCTTATAATAATTTTCTTCCTGGCCGGCGGCTTTGAGCTTGTCATTGGTGACTCCGTCAAAGGAAAAGTGAGCTCCAAAGGCGTCGCAAGTGACAAGAGTCTTGTCCTCGGGAACATAAGTGAACATGGTGTCAGGCCAATGAAGGTTTGGGGCCATTATGAAGCGTAGCGTTTTATTGCCGAGGCTGATCTCATCGCCCTCTTTAACAGCTATAGCGGTAAAATCGCGATTGCAGATCTCTTTCATGAACCCGATTCCCGTGGCAGGGGCTACGATTTTCAAGCCGGGATGGATTTCCAGCAATTTTTCTATTACGCCGGTATGATCGGGCTCTGTGTGGCTCACCACCAAATAATCGATGTTTTCAACGGGGGTTATGGATGTGACCTTGTCCAAAAACTCGTCATAGCATTTCAGTTTTGATGCTTCGAAGAGAACCGTCTTCTCCGATCCCTTTAAGAGGTATGAATTATAAGAAGTGCCAAATTCCGTTTCCATGATTATGTCAAATACTCTGAGCCCCGGATCCAGATTTCCTACCCAATACCAGTCTTTTCTTAATTCTACTGTTTTCATATTATCTTCCCTTTCATTTTATATAAATTATACTGTTATTTTATTCACGGCAAATATATACCCTATTCCATTTTCAATCTAACATTATTTGGAGCTCTTTGAAACCGTCTTCAGCGGTTTTTTTATCTTGCAGATTTTTTCTTGGCAATTTTCGCAGCGGAGATTTGTGTTGGAGCCTTCCCAAAAGCGATAGGGGTGATATGCATATGTAATTTCCCAACGGATGAGCACGACAATCGATGTGAAGAACAGGCTCCAAGTGAAGAAGTTCTTAATGAAGAGCAGCGGTGTGTACATCATAAAATGTCCCCAGTTGAAAATCCTGCAGTTGATGCAGCAACGGTTTTTCATGATAAAGGACTGGAAGGGGCACCATATCACGACGCAAATCAGGTCGGAGAGATAGAAGAACATAGAAAGTAGAATCAGCTCCTTGGCGGCTATGACCTCTAGAAGATAGAGCAGGGCGAAGATCGCGTTTAGGCCTATCCACGCCAGAAGGACAATCCAGCTTTTCATGTTGTTGTTCAGGGTGTATTTGTAGAGTGCTTCCTTATTATAGCCTTCCTGCGGAGGGACATACGTGCGGGAAAATTGCTTTCTGCTGCCCATCGTGATGCGGCTGATTTTATTTTGGGGGAACATCTGCAGTATCATTCCGGCCATCAGGATAACCCAGATTAAATGCATGGGTGAAAACCGGCCGATATAAGGCTCCAGGAAGAGAGCGATCAGATCAGAGCGATAGATATAAATCCATAGGACCATCAGAAAGATACTCGCTCGAAAGATTAATTTCCCAATATATATTTTAAACACCATAACCCCCACGCCTGTGTTTTGTTGCAATAATCATAACCTTATTCTATTACGACAACCGGAAATTGGCAAGCAACAACCACGGGGACAGACACTTTGGCTGTTGTTGTGGATGTTTATTCAGCTACAATGTATTCTATGTTCGGACTTCCATCTTTTCCATCATATGTGATAAAGTAAGTGGTCTCCCCTTTATCTGAAATAAAAGCGATCTGATAGTGCGGTCCGCCTTCCGGTCGCATTACCTCCAAATCCAGTACAAACTCTTGGCTAGGATCAAAGTTTTGATAGACTGCCTCTGTTCTTACAAAATCAGTCCCATTGAACTCCATCCCCCATATAGTAATTTCTTCTATTTCGCCTGCGGGAATCAGCAGGAAACCCTCCTCAGAGCTTTGCAAAACCAAGCGTTCAGCAGGTGCGAAGTCAGTTAACTGCTCTGCAGTGGGCTGATTAATTAAAATAGCCACAGTACCTACCGGTGCATCCTTCCATACTAATTGTAAGGGGCTATCTGCAGGCTCATCGGGTAGATCGGTGTCAGAACTGCATCCGGCAATCACAATCGCTGTAATTATGATTGTTAGGATTAAATAAAATGTTGTTTTTTTCTTCATACTGCTATCCTCCAATGATGAGATCTCATGTCGTTACTATTATACCGCATTCGCCCAAGTCCACACATTTTTATACAAGATTAAGCTCAGGGTCTGTCCCCGTGGGGGCAGAAAAATAAGCCGTAAAGTTACGGCTTATTTTTGTGGTATGTTATGTTATAGTGCTATTTCGCATCTGCTTTCAGTACTGCATTTAACATTACTGTGGCTCCCGCTGTACACTGCTCCGGAGTGGAATACTCAGGTTCGCAATGGGATAATCCATCCTTCGATACGACGAAGATCATCGTAGTCGGCATCATGTAGCTGGCAAACTGCGCATCGTGGCCGGCACCGGAGTTGATGTGCTGGTGCTTGATCCCTGCTTCCTCAGCTGCTTCCTCTACGAATCCAACCAGTTCTTTGTTCCAATAAACCGTATCTCTCGCCCAGGCTTCCTTGATTTCGCACTTGCATCTTGCCCACTCTCTGGTCTCCAAGCTCTTCACGATTTCCAACACCTGCTCACGAACTTTGGGATCTTCGTGTCTGACATCCAGAGAGAACTCTATATAATCGGGAATTACTGTGTGGACACAAGGATGGCAAAGGATTTCTCCCGTGGTGTAAACCAACTCGGGCCGATCAAGCTTGTCGATCTCTTCGTGAAGATAGCACAAGGCCAGAGCCGCAGCATGGAGGGCATCCTTTCTCTTGTGCATCGGGAACGTACCGGCATGGGCCGCTTGCCCATAAAATTTAATCCGGTAATTGAACATGCCGAGTACACAGTCAACTACGCCTACATCGTTGCCTGCATCTTCCAGAATCGGACCCTGCTCTATATGGAGTTCAAACATGGCTTTATATTGATCCGGGTTTAATCTATACTTCTTGTCGCCTTTATAGCCGGAAGCTTCCAGCGCTTCACCAAAGGTCTTGGTGCCATCAAGAACACTCTTGGAGGCCATCATGTTTTCATACTTAAAATTCTTTGCGATCTGTGGAGGCAAAAAGTCGTTGCATACGATACCGGAAACCATCATAGCCGGCGGATACAAGGAGCCTTCCTCATTGGTCCAAATCATTGCGGTCAGAGGATGCTTGTGCGGAATGTTGTTTGCAAAAACTGTCTCCAACACTTCCATCGCACCCATCACACCCAAGATACCATCATAGTTCCCCCCGTTTTTAACAGAATCCACATGGGAGGCCATAACGATCCTTTTGGCATTCGGGTCAGAACCGGGAAGGGTTGCGTACATATTCGCAACATCATCAACCTCGATTACAGCTCCAATGGCCTCCATCCTCTTTTTGAACTCGGCTCTTGCCATCAGCGCTTCTGGGGATAAGGAATATCTGGTAATACCACCATGTCCGGCATCACCAAACTTGCTGAATGTTTTGATCTTGTCTTCCATTCTCTTTACATCACAGGTAAACATACTCTCACACTCCTTTTGTACATAGCTACAACTCGTAAACTATCTATGTGATATCGAAAATCAACACCAACTCCATTGATGTCCGGTTTCCGCTTTTATCATCCTATCACTAAATGCTTATATATTCCATATCCCATTTGAAATTTATTATTATTTTAGAAAAATTTAATCTTTCTGATTGCCAATCTGCACCCCTTCTTACAGGGGTGCATACTTATTTTTAGATCGTGCTCTCAACGAACCGGATTGGCTTTCAGGATATCGTCCACGGTTATTCCGTATTGCCTGGCAATGCTGCTCAGCGTATCTCCTTTTTTCACTGTGTAAATCGTGACATCACCTGATGTGGAGAGCTTCGGAAGCATATCGTTTACCTTAACCAGCTTATAACCATCCTTTTGCAGGCCTTCAATGATCCCCGGCATCGCATTGACCGTCTGATAGCCCCCTACATGCATGAGGACAATCCCCTTATCTGTTGCATTTGACAGAATCCTGTCCGTTAGGTATTGCGCCGTTACCTTGACACCATTTCGCTCTTCCAGCCAATCCAGGCTGTCAATGGTCCACATTACCGTATAAGGATAACCTTGCTCAGCCAGTATCTTCAATACTCGACTGTCATACTCTCCAAAAGGCGGGCGGAACAGATAGGGTCTATATCCCGTGGCCTCTTGTATGAGCTTTGTAGAAACCGCCATTTCATTGCGGATTTCCGCTTCTGTCATCTCCTTCATGTGTCCATGGGTCAGCGAGTGGTTTTCCGTGCTGTGGCCTCTTTTTAATATTTCTTTGGCCAATTCGGGATGATCCTCGGCCCATCTGCCACGAAGGAAGAAAGTAGATTTCGCCTGATAGTCATCCAAAACGTCCAACAAATTAATCGTCTGATCGTAAAGCCACCCTGCATCAAAGGTCAAAGCAATTTGCTTTTCTGCAGATGGCAGAACTGCGGAGTTAATGACAATCGATTCCTTTGCCGCACTCCCGCCGGAAACCGGTATCGTCAGCTGCTCGCCGATGTAAATCATGTGTTTTGAAGGCTTTTCAGCAGATCCGGGATTCGGATTCGTATTCGGCTCCTCCGCTGGATCCGGTTCTTCAGCAGGTTCTTCCTGCGGATCCGGCTCTTCAACAGGCTCCTGCGGATCCGGCTCTTCAACAGGCTCCTGCGGATCCGGCTCTTCTGCCGGCTCTCTCTGGGGGTCCGGCTCTGTGACAGGCTCCTCTGGTGAAGGCGGAAGGACCGTTCCGGGGTCTTCCCCTGTAAGCCCATCATTATTATCGGAAAGCAAGCCGGAATTAAGCACTCCCATCACGAGAAGTCCCACGGCAAGCAAACCGATAATCAAAATAATCCCTTTCTTCATTTTTATATTCAATTCCATCTCCCTTATGTTAATTTTACACTTTTTACGGATATAGCTTCACAGACAAGGATCGTCCCGATAGACTGTCCCTGTCTATGAATATTATATAATGCATTGGGAGACGTGTCGAATAGTAAGTATATCCAATGAAAATTGTCAAAAAGAGAGAACCTTTGTCAACTCACTCATCATCACTGTCATCTGGCCGCGGGAAAGCGGCTCCGTCGGGCGAAAACTGCCATCTCCAAAACCCGTGACAATACCGAGTTTGCTCACCTGGTCAATAGCCTGCAGGGACCAGAAGTTGGACTCCATGCTCACATCGGAATAATCGGCCGAATGGCCCTTCCCTTCTGCCGGCGAGCCCTTAACACTAATAGAACGGTCATTCAGCACATTATGGAGCATCACAGCCATCTGCTCTCTGGTAATCGGGGCTTCCGGTTCAAATCGGTCTGCTCCAACGCCGTTTACGATATTGTGGCGCCTTGCCGTATGGATTTCCCCTTGGGCCCAATGCCCGGATACATCCTTAAATACGGGTTTATCATCCGGATCTACGGGTAGTTTCAGCATTCGAACCAACATCGCCGCAGCTTCCGCGCGCGTCAGCGACCGGTCCGGAACGAAGGAGGCCTGTGTTACTCCCATGACCCAATTCCTTTTATGTGCCTTTATTATGTAGTCTCGCGCCCAATGGTTTCCAACATCGCTGAACCGGCATCCATTCAACCACAGCTTATAGTAATCCCAGGTGTCTGCGGTCTCCTGTCCCAGGCTCCAGCTTCCCGTACCTTTGATGTCATATTTTTCAATGAGCTCTAGCTTCTGCTTGAGCGAGCGTTCATCTTCAAACCAAATGGTATATGTACCGGCGTCGATTGGCTTTCCGCCGATAATCGGCTTTTGATCTTTTTCCTTCACCGTTATGGTTGCATAGGGAGTTGCACTTTTCTCGTCAAAGATAGCGTTGCCTCCGTATTGCTCAATAAGGGCCTCCACTTCCATATTTCCGATACCCGCCCCTTGCGGGAAGCCGGTATCCTCTTTCCATATGCGCCCATAGAAAGGGAGCCCGAGCACAATCTTCTCTTTTGGGACCTTTCCAAGAGCATATTGAATCGACTTTTCTGCCAGGTTCAGGCTGGCTATAGTCCCGGGTTCGCCGCCTTGATAATGCTCATCATAGGCCATTATCATCAGATAGTCACTGTGAGTCCCCAGCCCTTTATAGTCGTAGGAGCCCTTCCACCCGGTGGTAATATCGTAAGGATTTGCAGCGACGGATACCGCAATAATTTTCTCTTCCCCCAGTTTTTCTCTGAGAATGCGAATGAAATCCGTGTGGGCATCACGCTCCTTTTCCGTGAGATTTTCCATATCCACATTGACCCCATCCAGAGCATATTCCTCCACAGCTTCCGCAATCTGTTCTGCCAGCTCCTCTCTCTTTGCAAGAGCTGTTTGCCCTAGCTTCCTATCCCAGTGGTTGCTCAAAAAAGGGACGACAAAAATATCCCGGCGATGCATTTCATCGACAAAAGCCCGATCCACGGCCGAGGTCAGGGCAAGGCTCCCATCCTTATTTAAATTGAAGTAGTTGGGCGAGATCTCATCAATGCTGTCATTGGTCCGGTCCATATGAGGAACATAGGACCCTGAGCTTCCGAAATATACGTAAGACATGTTATAGCGCAGGTCCGCACCGGAGATTGTTTCAGCGGAAGAAGAAACCATAGTCTGCCATACGAAACAGAGCAGGAGAATAATCGGAATTAATTTCAACGCCATTCTTTTCAGATACATAATAGAGCCCCCTTTTCCTGTACTTTACAGGATTAGGGGGCTCGCAACAATGGGTAAATACTACCATTTTCCAGTTTCTACTTTTATCTCTCCACTATCGGCTATCAACTCTCAGCTCTCCGTCTGCGCT
>CAYLVS010000097.1:0-6727 GCA_964387185.1 uncultured Oscillospiraceae bacterium
CACCTTCCGTACAATGGATCCGCTTTTCGTCTTCGATCTGTCCAATCCCACCGCACCAAAGGTGACAGGGGAACTAAAGATGCCGGGCTTCAGCAATTACCTGCACCCGGTGGGTGATGATCTCATTCTAGGAATCGGCATGGAAACCCGTGAACTCATTGAAAGAAATTCAACCGGTAAGGAAACAGTAGTGGGCTTCCGTCAGGGCGGATTGAAAATTTCCCTCTTCGACGTTGGGGATATGGGGAAACCGAAAGAAGTAACCAACCTGGTAATCGGGGAGAGCGGCAGCTACAGTGAGGCGCTTTACAACCATAAAGCGGTCATGGTAGATGCTGCTTCTCAGCAGATCGTCTTCGATGCCTTTATCGGCAAGGAAAAAGATTGGAGAAATTCTCAGCAGGGAGCCTTGGTCATCAGCTACAAGGACAGGAACATAGAGCAAAGGGGACTTCTGAAATATGAAGAGCCGGAAACCTATGGCAAGTACATCCCTTATGGCCGCAGGGTGGCGTATATCGGCGACACCCTGTACTATCTTCAGGATGGTATCATCAATGCCTTTGATTATAACAGCCTCGAAAAAACAGGGACGTTAGTACTGAAATAGGAAAACAAACCAAAGGGACAGACCCCGTGGCTATTATAGCAGCCACGGGGTCTGTTCCTTTGGTTGTTTTACGCCTTCTGAATTCACGTATGCAAGATTATTTAATATTATGTACTATTATATTTATAGGAGGTAACATTTATAAATGTTAACTAATTCTGAATTTGTAAGGCATTCTTTAGAATTGCACCTGTTTTTCTCTAGAATAATGAAAGAACATGCCTTATTCTTGCAACTTGGGTTTACACCAAGAGATAGTAATTTATCGGAACTTGCCGACGACCTAAGAAAAGGATTTGATAGTATATTAGCGGAAGCCATTCCCTTATCAGATGGTGTAGTAAGTCCGGAAGTTCTCAACTCTGGTGAGGTTGCGACGAAATATACTCTTAATGCAGAAAAAGCTACAGAATTCTTTACAGGCGTCAGGATTCCCACCTCGTTAACGGTTGAAGAAGAAAATTTAAGGGCCTCAGAAAGGCCATTAAATATCACAAACACTTTGGTTGATCGGGTTTATAATCTAAATTGTAAGGCTATGGACTTATTAAATAAGATTATAAACTTTAAGAGCAAGCTTTTATCAGACGTTTTGTCATGTAAAACATTTACAGTCAACTATCCGTTACTCATTGAACATATTTTAAGAGAAGCCCGGTTTTACTTAAAATTAGTTCATAGGTTACAGAATAGAGAGGATTCCAATTTAATGAGTGAGGCCTTCGAACAGGAACTGTTCTGGAATCGAATCATGGCCGAACATTCATTGTTTATCAGAGGCTTACTAGATCCTACGGAGTATGACCTAATTGTAATGGCAAATAATTTTGGAAATGAATTTGCTCAGTTGACCCAGGAGTCAGGAAGAGCAATGGATAATACAATGTTACTATCTCAAGTAACGAATGAAAGTTTAAATGCTACAAGAGAGTTGCGTGATTTTAAGGCACAAGGTACCGAAGGGATACTTGCATGTAAAGTAAGATCTATCATAATTCCATTGTTAGGTGATCATACGTTGAGGGAAGCGAACCACTTCTTGCGTTTGTTAGAGTCTTATAAGAGAATTTAACTACAAGTGCAACCAGAGGGTCTGTCCCTCTGATGGTTTTTGCAGCCACGGGGTCTGTCCCCGTGGTTGCTTTTCTTGAAATGTGGTAATATATATACATAGATAAAATAAGTGCCTAAGGGGGAAACGAAAAGTGGAACAATGGTTAATCGCTCTCATTACAGCAGCTGTCATATTAATTCTCACCGTGATCCTGCTTTTCAACGGACTCGTTCGGAAGCGCAACGTCGTCGAATCAGCCTGGTCTAATATCGATGTACAACTTCAGAGGAGATTCGATCTGATACCGAATTTGGTGGAGAGCGTCAAGGCTTATGCGAAGCACGAGAAAGATACCTTTGAAAGAATAGCGTTCTTGAGAACTTCCTTTGAGAAAGCATCCTCCCCGAAAGAAATTGAAGTTATCGATCAGGAGATGAACCGGGCGGTAAAGCATTTATTTGCCATTGCAGAAAATTACCCGGACCTGAAGGCCAGTGAGAATTTCCTCATGCTTCAGGAGTCCTTGGCAGGGACAGAAAACCGGATCGCCTATAGCAGAAACAATTATAACCATGCGGTAATGAGCTACAATACTGCAGTACAGACCTTTCCCGGCCTATTGATTGCCGGCCCCTTCAACTTCCGCATAAAGGAGTTCTTCGAAGTGGAGGAAAGCGATATGCGGGAAGTGGTGGATGTTAAACTTGATTAACCGGAGGAAGGAACATGGCTAAGAAGTACGTCAGCACCTATGATCGAATCAATCACAGCAAGAGGAATTCTATTCTAGTCGTAATAGGATTTATCTTGTTCTTTGCGGTAATCTTTGCACTGATCGGGTTCTTTTACGGCCAATCGGTCTACTACGGTGATTATTACGATCTTATATTGACGGGCATCATCGGAGCGGGCTTGGGTGTCTTGATATCCCTCATCGTGTCAATGATTTCCTATCGAAAGAGCGGTAAGATCCTTGCAAAGGCTGCAGATGCAGTCGAGGTGGACAGGGAGAAATCCCCTGCTCTGTATGAGATGGTGGATGCCATCGCTGCGGGGGCGCAAATAAATCCTCCCAAGGTTTATATCATCGAGTCGGGAGAAATGAATGCCTTTGCTTCCGGATCCGGTGGCGGCAAGTCAATGGTAGCCGTAACAAGAGGTTTGTTGGAAACCCTCAATCGAGAGGAGTTGGAAGGGGTCATAGCCCACGAGGTCGCGCATTTGAAAAACGACGACATCAAATTCGTCTCCCTTGCCGCAGCGCTTTCCGCTGCACTGCTGATGATTCTGCAAATCTTCGGAAGAACCATGCATTTTGGGGGGAGAGGCAGAAGATCCGGTTCAGGGAACTCCCGGGGAGGGGGAGGAAACGCCATTATAATGCTCGTCATCATGGCCGTATCGATCATTGCCATCATCATTGGTCCGCTCATCGCAAGGGCTATGCAAAGCGCGGTTTCGAAGCAGCGGGAATTTCTGGCCGACGCCTCCGGTACTTCCATCATCGGATATCCCCTTGGACTGGCTTCCGCGTTAGAAAAAATCGATCAGCACAACCGGATTTATCTGGCACAGCATCAGACCGCTTTTACAAACCAATCGGTCCACGCTCTCTGCATCAGCCAGCCCCTCACGAAAAAAGTGTCCAGGTTCTTTTCAACACATCCACCCATCGAGGAGAGGATTGAGAGGCTGCGGGGGATGTAGTGTCACAATATAACAACTTGATGATACAGAGAATATTTTCCATATAAATGCTAAAACTAATATGAAAATTAGGGATGGTGTGCTATGGAATTTTTAGTTTTATGTCTTACTTGTCTCTGTTCATTTTTAGCACTTTTTATAATTGCAAAGTTGATGGGACACAAGCAAGTTTCGCAGCTTGACTTTTTTGATTATATTACCGGTATTACCATTGGATCCATAGCCGCAGAGTTTGCTACAAATTTGGAGGAGCCTTGGAAACCTCTCGTTGCCATGTCAATCTACGGAGTCATCACGGTCATGCTCAGCATTGTTGCAAGAAAGTCTCCAAGAATACGCAAATACCTTAATGGAACATCCAGCATCATCATGAACAACGGAAAACTGGATCAGAAGAACATGAAGAAAGCGAAGTTGGACCTCAATGAATTTTTGATGATGTGTCGGGAGCAAGGATATTTTGACCTCAGTAGCATTCAGACTGCAATATTCGAGTGTAACGGCAAACTGAGCATTCTGCCCAACAGTTCGCGCCGTCCAACAACGCCGGAGGACTTCCAACTAAAACCGCAGCAAGAAACCCTTTTTGCAGAGCTTATTATGGACGGGCAAATAATCGAAAAGAACTTGATACACATGGGCCTAGATCTTAATTGGCTCTCCATCCAATTGAAGAAGCACGACATCCCTTCTGCCCAAGATGTTTTTCTGGCCGTGTGCGATAAAAACCAAAACATTATCTTTTATAAAAAGGAAGATTGTAGCTGATAGAGATAGGGCAGCTTCCTTATTACAATGTGTTGTCTTGATAGTCCAAAACGGCGTTTACTACGATTGGATAGTTCTTTTCCTCTTCGGTCGGATATATCCACGATACATCCTTATAGTCGAGTATTCACGTTTCGCAACCCCGACCGTCTCTGTCATAGGAGAAGCTGTCGGAGATTTTATAGCGGTTATTTTTCAGATCGATGTGCCACTGCTGCTCGTCCCTGACGGCCACTCCGGGGTTATCCGCGTAGTCGATGGCCACCAGGACATCGAGGATTTCATCGCCTTCCTCATTGATCCAAGTAGAGATGGATTTAGAGTCAAAGCTGTAGGTCCGCCGTCCATCGACACCGGCGGAAATAAATGCTTTTTCCTTTGAAGAGATCCAATCTTCAACCCAGTCTTCCACAGCTGTGTCATCCGGCACCACAGTTTCGGGATCCGTCCCGGCGCAGGCGGCCAACAGCAAGAGGATAGCGGTAAAAAGAACCAGAACCGGCAGCGGCCGGCCTGCGTTAATGGTGTATGTGTATCTCATAATTTTCCCTCCTCCCGGCTCGAATCGGCGTCTGACGCTTTTACATGATAATACTATACCATTTATAAAGCAGAGAGAAACACCATGCACTTCATATTGTTTTGGAAATTACCATTTTAAATGTTAAACTGAAAGCATCAGTGATAATATTACATATTAAAAAGGGGACATTTTGAATGAGTAGATTGAAAGAATTATTAGGACAAGAAAACTTTGCAAAGGATATCGACGCACTTGTCGATACCTTCAAGAGTACCAGCCGAGTAAGCAAGTTGATGGATCCCAGTCTGGTAGCCTGTAATGCTGAGGAGCAATCCATCACCATAGAATTTCCTGTGTCGGAGTGCCAGCTGAATGAGCATAATACCATGCATGCCGGATTTATAGCAGCTGCTTTTGATGAGGCCCTGGGTATTTTTGCAGCGTATCTTGGCGCTGAAAAGGCTACGGTATCCATAAATATATCACTAAACTACCTAAAGGCGATTCCAATGAATGATGCCATCCTGGTAACGGCAAAGGTGACATCTTTGGGCAGAAAGCTCATTACCATGTCGGGGGAATGCCACCTGAAGAGCAGTGGGTTGCTCACAAACACGGCGCTGGCAACCTTTGCCATTGTGGGGTAACCTATACGGATTGCTCAAGTGAGTTTTATACCCTGCGGAAGTTTTCCACATCGGCCCCAATTCCAAAGTGGTACTTTACAATGCCGTGGTCGACCTTGGGATAAAAACCGCGCGATATAGTCCCCTTTTTCTGAATCCCTGCAAAATATGAACTATAATCACAGTCTTAGGACGGTATATAAGCCCATTATAGTTCACAAAAAAATGGTTCCGAAGAAAGGTGAACTACAAAATCAAAAAATGTAGTTCATCTTTTCTGAATCCCTGCAAAATATGAACTATAATCACAGTCGTAGGTCGGTTTATAAGCCCACTGTAGTTCACAAAGAACAATTACTATTTAGAAATGAACTATGGAAACGATTAAAAAGTGTTGATGCTGCCAAAGCCCATTCATTAATTATTTTTTGAATTGGAGTTGGGACGGTCGCTATTGCCATTATTGCCGCCATTGCCGCCATTGTTCTGATTATTACCGTTTTGTCCCTGATTTTGCTTTTGCTCTTTGTTTGAATTACCGCCTTTATCGTTTTCTGCCTTCTTGTTTTCCTTCGTTTGCCAGATGATTTCTTTGACAGACTTATCAATCCAATCGTCAATTTCCACCTGCGTATCCGGACCTGCGCTTTGCTTTAGTTTCTCGATAAGGTTTAATTTACCAGGAGTTATGCCCAGGGCTTTTGCATCCTGCACGCGATTCTGTCCGACACCCTCGGCTGCAACTTCGACAATCAGCGATTCTTCTGCTGCTGATGTGACAGCAGTATCAGCAACCGTCTCGGCAAGCCGGTCGGATTCCTCTTTGTTCTTGCTGGACGCAGTAATAACGATGTCTCCTGCTTCTGCAGAAGTAAGATATCCCTTCTCTGCAATCGCGTTGACAGTCAGCTGGATTGCCTCATTGATCTTTTTATTTTTCAGAGTAAGCCGTTCCAGAATTTCGGCTCCTTCACCATTGACAGCAGTGTAGTTGAGTACGCGGTCAAAGCGGTTTAGCGAATATTCAATGGAGGGGACGGTGTCCAAACTTACATAAGAATAGGGTGTATAGTATGCATAAGACGGTATGGCTATTGCCACAATGACAGCCGCAATGCTTGCGATGCGGAGTGCAGGCTTTCTCACGGCCTTAAGCTCAATCTCTTGCCCCACGACATAATCTGTGTTTTTCAATTGCCTTATGCAGCCGTCATCAGACAAGGCAGCGGCATAAGTTCCACGCAATTCTACGATGACTGCTTTCATCTGATTTCCCTCCCTTCAACCGGTCGCATATAATCTGCAAGACCGGGGTAATCGCCTATAAGAATCTCTGTTGCTGCTATTATATATTTTCGATGGCGCTCTAATACTTTTCGAGGTATACTTACATCTTTTTCGATGAGCTTCAATGGAAGATTCTTGGAGCGACGCAATTC
>CAYLVS010000098.1:0-6713 GCA_964387185.1 uncultured Oscillospiraceae bacterium
GCATGTTCTCGTTTTTTGTGCTTTTCCTTATTTACACCATTATACGGGCATAACTCGATTAATGCCGTACAAGTTGGAATTTTGCACACTTGACTTAGTCTATGGCACTTGATTTAGCCTATGGCACTTGACTTAGTCTATGGCACTTGACTTAGCCTTTGGTTAGCATTATAAGCAAGAGAGGAAACAAGGATGGCAACACAATTTGCAAGAACAGAATTACTGATTGGAAAAGAAGGAGTCGAGCGGCTGGCAAAGGCTCGCGTAGCCGTATTCGGCGTAGGCGGTGTGGGAGGCTTTGCAATCGAAGCCTTGGCGCGAGGCGGGGTAGGCGCGCTGGATTTCTTTGATCATGACATCATATGCCTCTCCAATTTGAATCGCCAGATCATTGCAACACATAAGACGATTGGGCAGTACAAGGTTGATGTTGCCAAGGAACGTGTTCTCGACATTAACCCGGATGCAGTCGTGAATGCACATAGGCTCTTCTATTCGCCGGCCTCAGCCCATGAAGTGGATTTTTCCGTTTACGATTATATCATCGATGCCATCGACACGGTCACTGGGAAAATCGAGCTGGTCCTGCAGGCGAAAGCCGCGGGTATACCGATTATATGCTCTATGGGAGCGGGAAACAAGATGGATCCATCTGCATTTTTGGTGAGCGATATCTACAGCACTTCCGTTTGTCCTTTAGCAAAGGTAATGCGTAAAGAGTTACGGGAGCGAGGTGTGGACAGCTTAAAAGTTGTATATTCGAAAGAAGCCCCGAGAAAACTCCGGGGCGATGTAATCATGGAAGAGAAAACGTCAAAACGCCATGTACCCGGAAGCAATTCATTTGTGCCACCGGCCGCAGGTCTGGTCCTTGCAGGGGAAGTAATCCGGGATTTGATTAGGGATTGAAGTTTACAGAAACCGGTAATTGCAGTAGAATAGTAGTGACCGTCGGTGTATGAACCGGCAAAGCAGCAGGCGAGATACAAAGTGACAGGCAAGAGACAATCTGATGGGTAGAGACAAAGCGACAAGCATGAGGCAAAGTGACAAGCAAGAAACAAAGTGATGTATAGATATAAACTGACAGGAAAAAGAGAAAGGAAACGGCAGATATGAGTTACGTTCCCACAATGGATCAAGCGCGCCAAATTTTGCAAAAGTACAATAAAGAGGAGTTTCATCTGAAACACGGAGAAATCGTTTCCGGTGTTTTGGGGTACTTTGCCAAAGAGTACGACCCGGAGAGAGAAGAGTTCTGGCGGGTAGTGGGACTGTTGCACGACCTGGATTTTGAAGAGTATCCGGAGGAGCACTGCGTAAAAGGTATGGAGATCATGAAGGAGCTGGATCTGGATGAAGAATTGATTCGCGCCGCTATGAGCCACGGATGGGGTTGTACCGGCGTGGATGTGGAGCCAAAGGAAATCATGGAGAAGATCCTCTTTGCCACAGACGAGCTTACAGGGCTCATCGGTGCCGTTGCCATTATGCGCCCATCCAAGAGTGTGGATGATTTGGAGCTCAAGTCCGTTAAAAAGAAGTACAAGACTCCTGCCTTTGCTGCAGGCTGCTCCCGTGAAATCATACAACAGGGAGCGGATATGCTGGGCTGGGAGTTGGACGATTTGATCAGCCGTACCATTTTGGCAATGCGGAGTCTGAATCCGGAACTAGGCATTTAGAAGGCTATCTAAGGGAGACATGTATGGGATATCTCACACTGTTTTTTATAGCACTGGGCCTGGCCATGGATGCATTTGCCGTCTCTGTGTCCAACGGGATTTGCTATAAAAACGCAGGGTTCAAAGAGGCTTTCAACACGGCATTGACCTTTGGAGTGTTTCAGGCCTTGATGCCTTTGATCGGATATTACGCCGGTATGGTGGTCAGCGACGCGGTGGAGTTTATCGACCATTGGATTGCTTTGATATTGCTCTGCTTTATCGGAGGAAGCATGATTGTCGGTGCTGTTAAGGAAATGAAAAGTCCGGACAAGGAGAACTGCAAAGCCTACTGCACAACAAAGGATCTATTGGTACAGGGGGTCGCCACCAGCATCGATGCCTTTGCTGTGGGAATTAGTTTTGCGGTAATCGATACCAACATTTTTGTTGCGGTAGGTTTTGTCGGAATCGTTACCTTTGTTTGCTGCATGATTGGCGTTCCACTGGGTAAGCGCTTTGGCTTCTTTTTAAAGGATAAGGCGGAGATTCTGGGCGGTTGCATCCTGATCATTATCGGGATTAAAATATTTGTTGAACATACACTTGTAGCCTAACTGGTAGCTTTCACAGAAAGGAGATCGGCATGGGTATCCACGAATCAGGAGAAAACTATCTCGAAACCATCTTGCTACTTGAGAAAAAGAATGGAACCGTGCGCTCCATAGATATCGCAACGGAGCTGGATTATTCTAAACCCAGCATAAGCAGGGCAATGGGGATCCTGAAAGAGAGCGGCTATATAAGAATGGAGAAGAACGGTGACATCCATCTCACGGAGAAGGGGCGCCATCGGGCAAACAGCATTTATGAGAGACACCGGCTTATTGCAGACTATTTAATTCGGGCTCTGGATGTGGACGAAAAAACGGCGGACGAGGATGCCTGCCGCATCGAGCATGTGATCAGCGAAGTTTCCTTCGAGAAGATCAAAGCTTGGGTGAAAGATTAGCTCTGGTCGCTTTCGGTTAAGTTGTTGGTAATTTTGTCATCGATGTTTTCGGCAAGGTCGTTATTTGGCAGGGGCTGCGCCCTGCTTTTTCTTTCAGACACTACCAGTCCAAAGATGATCAGAATCGTACCTGAAAAGGAAATCCACGTAATCGGCTCATGGAGTATGATCACAGAAGCGATGACGGTGACGATGGGACTAAAATAGATGTAGGTAGCGGTTCTGACGGAGCCGAGAACGCTAACAGCAAAATTCCATGTGAGGAATGCGATAGCGGAAGCTCCAAATGCAAGAAACAGTATGTTAGCTAAGATGGCAGGATTTGCAAATCGGCTAATGCCAAATTCGAAATCCGTAAATAGCAGAATGGGCGTCATAAACACGATCCCATAAAAGAAAACTTTGCGGGTTTGCTGGATCAGCGAGAGCGCCTTGTTATTAATGAGAACAAGGATATTGCAGTAAAAGGCCCAGGACAAAGCGCCCAAGATCATCAGGATATCTCCCAGCGGATTCAATTTTAATACGAAGTTCCCGTTGAAACTGATCAAAGCAACACCGACAATCGTGATAAGAAAGCCAATGATAAAGTTTCGGTGCAGGGAATCACGGCTTATCAAAAAGTAAGCAACGATAGCCGTGAACATAGGTGCTACTGAGACAATGACGCCGGCATTGGATGCAAGCGTATAGACAAGCCCCACATTCTGGAACATGAAATATAAGGTAACACAAAAACCGCCTGCAGCGTAAAGTAATTCCGACTTGTCTTTTTTCGGCCGAATGACCTTAGGCGAAAAGATAAACAGCAACAGGTACGCAAAAACAAAGCGATAAAAGAGGATTTCTATAGGCGTGAAATCCTCAAGAAGTACTTTTGTGGAGATAAAGGTTATTCCCCATATCAAAATGCTGGTAGAGGCTGCAATATGCCCCTTAATCCTATTCTTCGTTGTCATTTCCATAAGAGACAGCCTATCACAACTACATCAGATTTGCAACAAAAAGCAACCACTACTCCTCCTCTTACCACAAAGCGTTCCGCTTTGCGGGAGCCCTTTAGATCTACCCATGAGGATAGACCCCGTGGTAGATCTAATCTCAAAGTGGAGTCTTTTTAGGAGATTTTATTGCAAGCCGGGATTGGGACTGGATAGTATTTCAGGTTTAGGGCAGAGATAACAATTACTCGACTAAAGTGTCCCAGTTGAGGCGCCAAATAGTAGGTTTTGGCGATACCAAAACCCTCCAACAGGGACACTTTTTCTAAGTTAGGGGGCGGGCTGTCCTATAATGTAAGGAAATGTAGGACAAAACTTTGTTGCTCCGCGAATTAGTGTCCTATTTGTGTGGATTTGAGCCGAATTCAGAGTCGATAAAAGCTTCAAATAGGACAACATCGGTTTCAAAAAGTGCTTCGTGTCCCATTTGTGTGCAAGCGTATGCCATACAAAAAAGGCCAGGCTTGTATATCATAAAAAGAAGCATAAGATTTGCACAAAGCACTCAATAACGTAGCGTTTGGTTTCAACAGATCAGGTTCACCTTATTCTCATAAGTATGCCTTTATTATGTTATGAATAATTCGAGTGCCTATAGTTAGCTCTCTGGTTTCACAGCTTATTATTAAACCATTGCCGGGAAGTATTCCGTGGCTTATGTACAGATCCATCTTTTGATGCATCGCCATACTGTATTGCCTGTCATCGGCCATTCCAAAATGCTCCCAATATATTATTTTGCCGTCTTCCGGTCTACAAATTGTAAAGTCGGGATATATAGACTGATTGCCCAGAACCAGCTCGGCTTCATAACGGTATGGAATGTTTTCTGCATCCAACATGTCTGCAATAATCATCTCAGATTTTGATCTGACCTTAAGACCTTTCATTGTGACACACTTCAAGCCTTCAGGAAAACCGTTAAACTTAATATAGGGCTCTTGTTCCCAATCCGAGTAGGAATTTAATTTGCCAGTAGCCTCAAATAAGTAATCGCAAGGAATTCCGGCGTACGAAGCTGTCAAACTTGCTTCAAATTCTTCTAAATTGCTATTCGGATACATGTTTATAAATTTCTTCCCCAGCTTAATCTTGACATAAACTCGCTGCAAGTATTTTTTGGTTATTTGCTTGCGTTTTAATGCTTGCTTTAGATACTCATCTTTAGTTGATATATATCTATCAATGACTGATTGATTGCCGGCTCCCGATCTGATACGCTGAAAATAACGGATAGTTCCACCGGAAACCTTTCTGCGCAGGCTTCCCTCGGGGAGAGTATTCAATTCCCTTTCTAAACGGACAGCCAGTTTCTCGTTGAACTCTATATCTTTTGATAGGCTAGATATGGTCTCTTGATAGAACATAGAACAACACCTCCAATCACTCTCTCTGGAATTACCATAAATATACATTAAATAGATAAGAATGTCAAATTACTTCATTGCTCGCTGTTACCTAGCGGATGATTTCAAATCCAATATGAATTTAATTCGAGAATCCTTAAATGAGTCAATCGCTAAAAAGCACGACTTATCCAGCGGATCCCAATTATCGCCTATGCCAGGCTGCGCTGTCCAACAGTAGAATTTGCTGCCGGATAGAATAGAATGAACTGTTCTTGGCCCGGAAGCAGGCTTAAAGGGGGAATAGCATAGAGTAGACCGGGTGTTGTGTGTATATAGGACACAACTTTCCAGAGTTAGGAGAGTTGTCCTATATGGCGGTT
The DNA here is from genome assembly GCA_964387185.1 of uncultured Oscillospiraceae bacterium. Classification (GTDB taxonomy): domain Bacteria; phylum Bacillota; class Clostridia; order Peptostreptococcales; family Anaerovoracaceae; genus UBA1426. Next base: position 5,407 of record CAYLVS010000098.1, read on the forward strand.
TTGCCGACGGCAAAACCCACCTTACTAAGTATAAATAGGACAAAATAAAATGACACGGATTAAGCCTGTCCTGGATTTTATAATAAAGTAGGACAACATTTCTAAGGAACTCCAGTCAGTGTCCTAGAATGCAAGATATTTAGATGGTTTTATGAGAATTTCCGGCTGAAATAGGACACAAATAGATGTCAGACATAGATGGTGTCCTACTATGAGGGCTATTATTATGTAGTCATAATGAGATAGACGGTTTTAGAAGGTTGCCTGATACAATAACGCAATCAATGTCGAATCGTGTTAAATAATAAGTTAATAGTTTATAAAATACTCACCGTTATTTTTACGGCCACAGCTTGACTACAAATGGTTTTCCTGATAGGATAATGCTACAACTTAATAGATGCGTATTATGTTCTGCAAAGGTTCAGAGATCAGAGAAAGTCCGATGAGAACCTGCGCAGCTAAGAGGGAAGCAGGTGAGAATCCTGCACGGTCCCGCCGCTGTAAGCATGTTGTTTTGTCCAAGTGTGTATACCGGTCACTGAAGAGGATTTTTTCGGGAAGACGGACAAAACAGGTCGATTCAAGTCCATTGAAAACGATCGCCATGTGAGTCAGAAGACCTGCATAAGAACCATGACCATGCCAACGGGGAATTGGCAAAAGGGTCAGAATTGTTTTAACAGTAAATGCGGACTGTGGTTATACCACGGTCTTTTTTTATGGTTGGGAAAGGAGTTTGCCATGCTACGAGAGAGAAAAAGAACACGGATCCTGTGTTTAATAATAACAATGGTGTTGCTTGCCGGGGTGCCAATGATTTCCCTGGGAGGAGAACCCGGGCCTTCCGTCGAAGCAGAGATTCGGCAGCAAATAGCAGATACGGGCGCTTATCTGATCAAAGCCATCGGGACGCCGACTTTTGGATTGGTCGGAGGAGATTGGTCTCTTATGGGACTGGCTCGGGCCGATCTGGAATTACCTGACGGTTTTGTGGACAGCTATCATAAAAATATAGAAGCCATTGTAACAGAGAAGGAAGGGAACCTTACCAGAAATAAGTACTCCGAGTACTCTAGGCTAATACTTGCACTGACCGCAATCGGAAAGGACCCAACCAATGTTGTTGGATATGATTTGACAGCAAAACTGTCCGACCTGGAACAGGTTAAAATTCAGGGCATCAACGGACCGATCTATGCCCTTTTGGCCTTAGACAGTCTCGACTACAAGATACCCCAATCATCTACTGCCGCAACGCAGACGACCAGAGAGCTACTTCTTGACTCCATTCTTCAAAGGGAGTT
>CAYLVS010000099.1:0-272 GCA_964387185.1 uncultured Oscillospiraceae bacterium
TCTATTATCTCCGATTTTTCCATTAGATCACCTGTTCCAGCCATTCCTTCTGGCCTGTCCATTCTGGCACAGCTTCTATGATCAGGTCCACCAGTTCGGTAACATCCTTTCTTGCATCAAAGACAGGCAATCCTTCATATTCGGTGATTGTTTCCGAGATCCGACCTGCCACGGCAAAGACTGTGTCTCTCATGCGCTGATTGATTTCTTCTTCTGTATGGGCGGATATAATGGCGGGTCCCAGGAAGTTATTGGCTCCTTCCAGCACCACA
>CAYLVS010000099.1:282-6705 GCA_964387185.1 uncultured Oscillospiraceae bacterium
GAAGGGGTACATCACATCGGTTTCATAAAGCCCCCTTGCGATCACCAGGCCGGACCCTGCTTCCCTGTGACGCCAGGTATCCGTCCCTTCCGCATCCATGACGAAATCCCGAAAATGAATATCCTTTATGGAGCCTACCGTATAGTTCCGACGGCGCAGTTCGGCGATGACGGCTTCGGCTGTGGTAGTCTTTCCGGAATTGGAAACCCCGAAAATCGAAAACACTTTCATTAAATCCTCTTTCCTTTCCGGTAACCGGCAAAGGCGCCGGTTTGATTGATCAAAGTCCCATATAGTAAAGGGTCAATACTCCTGCAGTCATGATCAGGGCCGCCCCCATGATGATAAAATCCAGATTTTTCAACCGAAGTACCCGGTAACTAACCCTGCTTGGGAAGGAGCGAAATCCACGCATCTCCATAGACAGGGACAAAGCTTTTGACTTGATCAGAGCTCCTGCCACCACCGGTTGGAACAGGCTGGCGTAAACTTCTATCTTTTGCTTCAGCCTCAGAGCCTTTATGTCAATACCCCGAAGCTGAATGGCTGTCCTGGCATCCCGGAATTCCTCTCCGAAAACCGGAATAAACCGGATGCCCAATGCGGCCATGAAAGCAATCTCGTAGGGAAGCTTCCACTGTACCAGCCCCTGAATAACATCCCTGCTCCCGCAGGTGGTGAGAATGCATGCGGATGTGAGAATAATCAGCATCCGCAGGATGAATTCTCCTGCAAGGATAAGACCCCCGGTTGTAAGGAGCTCCAGCCTGCCCAGCGTGATCAGGGCTTGCCCTCCCTGGCCGAAGAGGCTCTGGACCAAGGCAATGAACACTACGATGACCAGCAATGCTCTGGTCCTCTTCCACACACCCTTTACGTCTACTCTGAATAGCAGGAGCAACAGCAGGGAGATCAGGAACAAGGCTCCCAATATTATCATATGATTCATGAACACCGCCATAGAAGACAGACAGACGATGAGGATCAGCTTTGTCCTTGGGTCAAATCCTATGGTCATGAACAATCCGCCCTCCCTCCATGGTGAGAATCCGCGTGGTATTTTCGTAGAGAAATTCTTCATTATGGCTGATCAACAGCATTCCTGTATTTCTGCTTCTCAGTTCCTTCAGTACCCTGCTTAGGATCTCAATCCGCCGGGAATCCAGTCCTGTGGTAGGTTCATCGAGAATCAGATATTCCGGTGAAAGGGCAAGACCTGCTGCAAGCGCTAACCTCTTCTTTTCGCCGTAGCTCAGGTTCAAAGGAAAGCGGCCTCGCACGGATTCCAATTGGAAGAGTTTTATTAGCTCCTCGGTAATCCTGTCCACCTCCGGCTTTGGCCTTCCCCTGAAAATGAGCCCAAAGCCGATCTCTTCCTCCACGGTGGATGCAAAAAGCTGCCTCTCCGGGTTCTGGAAGCAGTATCCGATTTTCTGACCGATCTCAAACAGCTGCATCTCTTCTGCGTTCTTCCCAAACAGAATCACGCGCCCGGAGGAAGGTTTGAGAATACCCGCAAAAAGTTTCCCCAGCGTGGTCTTTCCCGCTCCATTTTGTCCGGCGAGGGCAACGGCTTCCCCTCTGTATAATGTGAGATCCAGCCCTGCGATGACAGGCTCTCCCGCCGAATTTTTTCCTGCCCGCCGATAGATTGTGTCCTCATACCGGAAAGTGAGGTTTTCTGCACGAATGATCGGGTCTTCTTTCCCTGTTTCAGGCAAATCTGTCCACCTCCGACTTTGGAGAACAAAACTCCAGTTTTCCTTCATTCAGGACAAAGACTTCATCTGCGATCTCCCGACTGTCAGCATCGTGACCGATAAGGATTGTCGAAATACCCTTTGCCTTAAGAGTCTGTAAAAGCTCTTTTACTCTTTTTCTTGCCTCCCGGTCCAACTGGGAAAGAGTCTCGTCCAGGATCAGCAAATCCGGCTTTAAAGTCAGTACCCCGCCCAAAGCGACCAGTTGCTTTTGTCCTCCGGACAGTCTGGCAGGATCCGCCTCACGAAGACAAGGGATTCCCAGTTGTTCTAAAGTCTCGCGGATCCTTTGTCCGATTTCCTCCCCGGAACAGCAGAGATTCTCCGGAGCAAAGGCTAATTCATCTTCCACCATCGGCAGAAACACCTGCAGATCGGGATCCTGAAATACTATGCCCACCCGGCCCTCTACTTCTACTTCTCCCTCGAATATTCCTTCCATGAGATGTGGAATGACTCCGGCAAAGCATAATCCCATGGTGGTTTTTCCGGAGCCGGAAGGCCCGGTAAGGACAGCGATCTTTCCTTTTTCCAGCTGAAAGGATACATCTGAAAACAAAGGCTCTTCCTGTCCCTTGTATTGAAATGTGATGTCCTTTGCCCTTATCGCCTTCATCTCTTCCCTCGACTATTCTGCGTTTAATTCAACCACATATTTGGCCCATCGCTGGCTGAACCTGTCTCCCCGGACAACGATCATATAGGGTCCCTGACCCTCCGGTTCATCGTAAGTTTTCAAAAACTCTCCGTCGTCCTTATAGACCAGGAATACATTGTCCAGAGCCACAATTTCTTCAATTTTAAGAGGCACCCGGTAGCCATCCAAGGATCCGGCTATTACCCTGCTCTTGTCTTCCAAGGAAATACCTGCATATGTGAATAGATCCGGCAAGGGGACTCCTGTATAGCTATGTGCCTCCGGTTTCATCATAGCGCTGCTCTTAAGGTCCGCCTGAAACTCAGTTGGTACTATTTCATTGAGATCCGAAAAGGTTATGCTGCATACTTCTATCCCATTTTCGTATAGAAGAATCTCCTGTTTCTCAAGAAGCGCCAGCCTCTCCTTAGAGTGACTGTAATTGGCGCTGACCGCTATTCCGGTGGCCAGAAGCAATATGGCAAGCACAATGGTAATAATCTTCGTTTTCTGGTTCATATCTGCAGCTTCTCCAGGCGCCGGGCAATGAGAAACGCCAAAAGCCCTCCCAATGCACCGGATAGTGCTCCTATACAGAGGGAAAGAACCAATGGCAGCAGTGGAAGTCTGAAAAAGATGGCATTGGAGAGAATGACACCGGTGAGATTGGCGGCTATACCGCAAAGGAACATGGTCAACTTGTCTCCGGGCTCCAATCCGGTTATCAGGAGGACGCCATCAACGGCCAGCCCCGGAATGGTATAAGTAATCAGGCTGAATATACCGTGGCTGCCAAAGACTCCTGCAGCGAGCACCATGATCGCCTGAACCAGTCCGATGAGAGTGGCGGTACCGGTTCTGTTGAGAAGAGCCGTCCCCAAAACCAGCCACATCATATAAAAGCCTCCCGCCAGGGCTCCCCCCGGGATGAACAAGGGACCTGTTATCAGGTGGGCCAAAGAAACCACCAAAGGCTTCACTGCAATTCCAAGGCTGGCCATCATGGCGATGATGACCAGATCGTATACTCTGAAGCTATTGAGGAATCTTGTCATATCAAAGGTACCTGCCCTGTTATCATTCATTTTTATTTATATCATCAAGAAGTTTATAAACAGTCACAGCAGCTTCCGCCCTGACGGCAGCTTTTTGGGCATCCAGCGTATCCCCCTTTTCCGATTCGATCACGATATGACCGTGTTCCAGGATCCCCATATCCTCTGCCAGGGCTACATGTGCCCTCGCCCAGGAGCTGATTCTTGTCTGTCCGGAAAAGTTTTTTAGGATTTCCTCTGTTTTCTCCTTGCTCAATTCCGCCATGCCCGCCGCTTTGACGACAATGGTGATCATTTCTTCACGGCTCAGTGTTGCATCGGGCCTGAAGGTTCCATCTGTATAACCGTGAATAAGTCCCAGCGTGGCCGCTTTTTTAACGTATCCGAAATGCCAGTCACCGGCCTTAACGTCATTAAAAGGTACCGTTCCCTCATTTGCAGGTTTATCACCTAATGCCAGAACCATCATGGTGGCAAACTGAGCTCGGGTCAGGGTTTGTTCCGGAGCAAAGCGGGATCCTCCCATACCGCTGATAATACCCTGCTCTGCCAGGCGTTCTATGGCAAGCCTCGCCCACGAATAATCAGAGAGGTCGGTAAAGCGCGTGTTTCCAAAGGAGACTGTTGTAGTAGACACTGGACTGTCGTTTTTCCCCGCACCGATTGCGATGGCTCGAATCTCTGCTTCCTCCGTCACTAAAATCGGTTTGTTGAGCTGCGGCTGATAATATGTGGCACTAATATTGTAGACACGACAGTGCACAGTTGGATTGGTCCCATCCAATGTATAATAGATTTTCACCGAATCCATCCTGGGATGAACCGGTATTATAGCGACACCATCGGGCCCCGGGGTTTTCTTGAATGTTACCTCTTCCCACTTTTCCGGTTCTGCCGTGCTGACCTCTATGGTTTTCAGGTATTTTACAAACCAGGGATTGTTCTGTTCTCCGGCAACTCGCTGTCCCATGGTGAGGCACAGCTCAATGGGACTGAGAGAAGAGAATCCTTTACTGCTGTCGGAATAGGCAATAATGGGAGATACATGCGTTTTTATGCCCTTTTCATCGAATGAATAGCGCAGATCCTTTAACAGCTCCTTGCGAGTAAAGGTTTTGGTATAGCCGTCAGAAGAGATGAATTTCAACTGTTTGGCGCTGTCTTTGATCCCTGCCTGCTTCAGCAGATAATCCAGAGAAACTCCCTCTCTGTAAAAAAGTTTTTCTGTGGGAAAGTTATTTGTTGCGGAGTAGACAGAACGCTCTCTTGCCTCTGCCATCCGCTCCAGTTCCTGTCTGCTGTATGTAACCTCACTGCTGATGCCGTCACCTTTGATCGTCAATGTTTCCATTACTTCTTCCCCGGCAAATACAGGAGGCAAATTCGGGTAATAGGCACCGCATATAACTGCCAGCAGCAAAGCAAGACCAACCACCAGGATTCTGTATTTTTTCCTAATCATGGGCACCTCCGATATATAAAAGTATATCATAGCCAATCCGGAAAGAACAATCGGCAAAAGTGCTTTCCGGATTACACTGCGAACTGTCATCTTTTTGGAATAAGGGGCTCCGAAATAGCTCATATTGCCCGGCACTTTTCGGAGTCCCTTTTATCGAACTACTTCAGCAGCCCCTCCAGATAACCTTTTAGGATGGCAGCCGCCTGGGCTCTGGTTGCCGTTGATTTGGGGGCAAATGTCCCATCCGGGTTTCCGTTTATGATTCCGTACTGTTGCACTCTGGCCACTGCGGCCGCTGACCAGCTGCTGATATGAGCCTGATCAGAGAATTGCGCTTTGGCTTTGACTACATCCGGCCTCATCGCTATAAATCTGATAAAGTTGTCGGTCATCAGAGCCACCTGCTCCCGCGTAATCTTGTCATCCGGGCCGAATCTTCCATCACCGTATCCGCTGACAATACCGTTTTGCACTGCCCAGTTGACGTAATCCGCATACCAGGATCCTGCAGCCACTTCGTCAAATCCCGCACTCTTTACTCCTGCTGTGAATATACCATCCATAGAGTTTGCCAGCATGGTGACGAACTCTGCCCGGGTTACGCTACCGTCTGGATCGAAGCGGTTGGCTCCTTTTCCTTTCAGGATGTCCCTGGCGGCCAGAAACTCAATGCTGGCCTTTGCCCAATGGTTATTGGTATCGGTGAAGGCCACCTCCCGGTAACCTACGCCGTATAGACTCAGATGACCGGTTCGGAGGAGCATTTCACCCGATTCTCCATTGTAAAGAGAGAGTTTTACCGGTTTGCCCTTGTCGGGCCCATCCATGTACATGGCGATAAGATTGTTCCCATTCTCTGTGTCGGCTGCCTTGTAGGGTATCCCCGCCAAGATAGTCCGACCGCCAAAGTTGGTAACTGGCTTGCCGTCTATCATCAAACTGATGTCCATGATAGGCCTGCCACCGGCCAGTGAACGATCTTCCTCGCTGAGAAGGCTTTCATCGGCAATCTCCAAAGAGATGGATAAGGTGCCGCCTGACAGCTGAGCCAGCTGGGCAAGAATCGAAGGATCCAATGTCAGGGTACCCAGATCAGTCTGTAAGGATACAGATACATTGGCCTCCTCTGCCATAGCTCCCAGAGATTTCATTGGAATGCTTACCTCTGCCTTGTTGATCTTTTCGCTGCTGCCTGATGTTGCATCGATTTCAATTACACCTCTAAATCCATCTCCTCTTGCTCCGGCTTGTTGGGACATGCTGTTCCTAATCAGATCCAGAGCTGATTTTAATTCCCCTGCCGTAAGACTTGTGCTGGCGGTTTGTCCGCTGACGCCGGTCCCCGGCTTCAATTGTGCCTTGACTTCCTGTGTCAGAGGTGCGCCGCCGGCAGGCGTTTCCTGATCTTCATTCTGGCCGGGCTGACTGCCTTCATATTGCCCCGGTGTACCTGATCCCGAATCCGTAGAAGTGGCATTTACTGTTATAGAAGTCACATCACTGATCCAC
>CAYLVS010000100.1:0-6647 GCA_964387185.1 uncultured Oscillospiraceae bacterium
GCATGTTCTCGTTTTTTGTGCTTTTCCTTATTTACACCATTATACGGGCATAACTGGTCTCTCATCCAGTTTCCTGTATTTCAAGCAAATCTGTGCAAAATCTTCGTTTGTGTGCAAGCATTTTACATAAATCACCTTACGATCTGTATACAACCGCAATTTTTGCTCAGATTTCGGAGAATAACGTCAGCGCCAGGCCCAATATTGCATACAAACGAAGATTTTGCTCATTTGGGATGCAGGGATCTAATGTAATCATAAGGCATCACCTCCCTTTCAGGAAGTGACTGCAGCCAAACAGCAATCCATGCCATATTCTAACATACAATATTATTTATTGCACTTCGTATTTTGTAGCACTAAAGGGTTGGAGTATATACTTTTGGTTTGCATTAATGCCTAGTGAAAAAGCAACTTACCATTGTCACATTCAATGTATTTTATTTTACAAAGAAAGAAACACTAAAGGTAATTTCTTCAAACACTTGAAATCAAATTAATATGGACAGGGGTGAACATCGCTTGAGTAAAGTAACAGCTAAAAATCAACTGCAGGGAAAAGAGATCAAGAAGGATTATTTAGACGAAGCTGTACATGGTTATAACTCCAGAACAGCCATGGAAGAAGCTGCCCGGTGTGTTCTATGCTACGATGCGCCATGCAGTAAAGGATGTCCGGCCGACACCAAGCCGGCTGATTTTATCAGATCCATCCGCTTTCGAAATTTTAAAGGAGCTGCGGCTACCATCCGGGAAGCCAATGCTTTAGGCGGATGCTGCGCAAAGGTTTGTCCTTATGACAGGCTCTGTGAAGAAGCATGCAGCAGAACGGGTATTGACAGACCGATACAGATTGGGAAGCTTCAAGCCTTTGCAATTGATGCGGAGAGACAGTTCAATATGAAGATATTAGAAGCTCCAAAGGCGGACAAGGAAAAGGTGGCATGCATCGGATCCGGCCCTGCTTCACTCTCCTGCGCATCGGAACTTGCCAGGAAAGGATACCAGGTAACGATTTATGAAGCGCTGGACAGGCCCGGCGGGATTCTGACTTATGGAATCATACCTTCCAGATTGCCCCAGGACGTAGTGGACTTTGATATCGAGAAGGTTAAAGAGTTGGGTGTGAAATTCGTATTCAACACCAAAGTAGGGAAAGACATTACCATTGATGAGTTGAAAAATCAAGGTTATAAAGCGTTCTTTATCGGTACCGGACTCTGGAAACCAAGGCAAATCGAAATACCCGGGGTCAACTTAAAAGGTGTACGAAATGCTCTTGAATTTCTGAAAGAGGCCAGGTCCGGCAAGGGAGAAATGAAGGTTGAGGGACACGTTATCGTTATTGGAGGCGGCAATGTAGCCATGGACTGCGCGGCAACCGCCAAGCTTCTGGACGCGGAACGAGTTTCCATCGTATACAGGAGGACCTTAGAAGAAGCGCCGGCCGACATCGCGGAGATCGAATATGTTCAGTCTCTTGGGATCAGCATTATCACCAAATTTGCACCGCAGGAAATCATAGAAGATGAAGGCAAAGTTGCAGGCCTCATCGCTTCGGGAACAGATGACTACTCCGAGCTGAAGCTTAAGGCAGATACCATTGTGTTTGCAATCGGTCAGGAAGCGGAGGATATTAAAGAAATTGCTCCCATTGAGCTGAATGATAACGGAACCATCGCCTGCGATGTTACAAAAGGGTTCACCAATATTGAGGGCATCTTTGCTGCAGGGGATATCGTAAATGGAGGCAAGACTGTAGTTGAAGCGGTTGCGCAGGGAAAATCCGTTGCAGAAAGCATCATGAAGTATCTCTCCAAGAAAGAAGGTGTCAACTAATGGCTCACAAAGACTTATCCATCGACTATTTAGGCGTTAAATGCGAAAATCCCTTTTTCCTATCCTCTTCTCCTGTGGGCAGTTGTTACGATATGGTGAAGAAAGCCTATGAGGAGGGATGGGGCGGTGTCTTTTTCAAGACAGTGGGTATTTTTATAGCGGATGAATGTTCACCCCGGTTTGACAATAATGCAAAGGAAGGAACGCCTTGGATTGGATTCAAAAACATGGAGCAGATATCGGACAAACCTCTTGAAGATAACCTGCAGGCTATGTATCGCCTCAAGAGAGACTATCCCGATAAAGTAATGGTTGCAAGCATTATGGGAAGCACCGAGGAGGAATGGAGTGAACTCTCCAAGCTCGTTACAGAGACAGGAGCCGACCTGATTGAGTGCAATTTTTCCTGCCCGCAAATGACAAGCCATGCCATGGGGTCTGATGTAGGGCAAAGCCCTGATCTGGTGCGTAAATATTCCAAGGCTGTGTCAGATGCCACAGACCTGCCGGTAATTGCGAAGATGACTCCAAACCTGGGGAACATGGAGGAGCCGGCAATCGCAGCCATCGAAGGCGGAGCCGCAGGTATCTCCGCAATCAATACGATCAAGTCAATCACCAATATAGACCTAGAGCACAGGACTGCTATGCCCGTCGTTAATGGCAAGTCATCCATCTCCGGTTATTCAGGAGCAGCGGCTAAACCCATCGGACTTCGGTTCATCGCACAGATGAAACAGCATCCCTTGCTGAAAAACATCCAGATGAGTGGCATAGGTGGTATAGAGACCTGGAGAGATGCCCTTGAATATATCTTAGTTGGAAGCCATAACCTGCAGGTCACTACTTCAGTTATGCAGTATGGATACAGAATCGTTTCGGATATGATCAGTGGATTGTCCTACTATATGGAAGAAGAGGGTTTTAGCAAGGTTGAGGATATGGTGGGACTTGCCCTTCCCAATATCATACCAGCCGAAGAGCTTCAACGTAACTTCAAGATCATTGTAGATATCGATCACGATTTGTGCATCGGCTGCGGAAGGTGCTACATTTCCTGCTTTGATGCCGCCCACCAGGCAATCAACTGGGATTTCGAAAAGAGACGACCCTCGGTCAACGACGAGTGCGTGGGCTGCCATCTCTGTCTCAATGTATGCCCGGTTCTAAACTGCATCACACCGGGAAAAATCCTCTGGAAGGAAGATTGGAAGATTACGCCGGAGGAGATTAATTTCAAGACAAGGTATGAATAAAAAGATTAAAATTCCGGGACAAGGAGATAAATACTCTGCCCCGGAATTTTATTATCAAGCGATCTTGTTAAATGAGCCATTCTCCCAGCAAGGAACCCATTAATGCTACCGCCGACTTTGCCGTAGCATTATTGTTGTCAATGAGGGGATTGACTTCTACGAATTCTGCACTTACGAGTTTTTCGGATAATGCGATTAATTCCAGAGCAACGTTGCCCTCTCTGTAGGTGAGTCCTCCCGCCACCCTTGTTCCTGTTCCTTGGACGATGACAGGATCGAGGCTGTCCACATCGAAGCTGACGTGGATTCCATCCGTGTCCTCTCCCGCAATCTTGATAGCTCTTTCAACAACTTCAATAATCCCATATTTGTCGATTTCGTGCATGGTAAATACAGTGATGCCCAGTTCTTTCATCACTCTTCTCTCTCCTGCATCCAAGTCTCTGCATCCTATATAAACTAGTTTATCAGGATGCAGTTTTCGGAAGGACCCACCGATGGATGTAAGGCGTTCATGACCAAATCCCAAACATACGGCAGCCGGCATTCCGTGAACGTTGCCGGATGGAGAGGTTTCTTCCGTATTGATATCTCCATGTGCGTCAAACCAGATTACACCGAGTTTTTTCTTGTGCTGAGCGGCTCCGGCAATCGTACCGATTGCAATGCTGTGATCTCCTCCGAGGACTAATGGAAACCTGCCTTCAGTCATAGCGTCAGAGACCCTCTTGCATAATTCGGTATTTACCCTCGCAACCTCGTCCAGATACTTTAACTTGCATCCTTCCATAAGGGGGCTTGCCGGTTTGATTGCCTGTATGTCACCTTTGTCCTCTACTTGGTATCCTATTTTTTCAAGTCTCTCCCTTACACCTGCATACCGGATTGCGGAAGGTCCAAGGCTCACTCCCGGAGTAGCCGCACCAAGGTCAATGGCCACTCCTATGATAGAAATATTTGGATTGATTGAAGGTTTCATTTTATTCCTCCTTGCATAATCTTGTAAATTTTTACAGTGTGCAATTTAATATTACTACCGGGGCAGTATATAGTCAAGGCCTTCAGTTGAAGGAAAGCAGTCCTTGAAGTTACAGAGCTACAGTGTAACTGTTCACACTGTAGCTGAACAGTAGTCTTTGTGTGGAGTTCAATTCTCCCCTACCAACATTTCATAAAATGACGTTGCTTTGGCTGAAGGAAAGCAACGTTTTGTATCTCCAAAATCGGAAGAACGTTGCTCCGCCGAGGAAAAAGCAACGTTCCTCCTGCTCAAAATGTGATTTCCGTTGCTTTGGCTGAAGGAAAGCAACGCTTTGTATCCTCAAAATCCGAAGAACGTTGCTCCGCCGAGGAAAAAGCAACATTTCTCCTGCTCAAAATGTGATTCACGTTGCTTTGGCTGACCTATCCCTAAATGCATTGGAGAGTGGCAGTAAAGTTTTATAGCTGTGAACTCAGGGTATAACCAAGTAAAGTTTAATGATAAGGAGTCTGGCTATGAAACTGTATGAATACATGGGAAAGGACTTGTTTACACAATACGGAATTCCCGTGCCTAAGGGAAAGGTAGCAAAATCTCCCGAAGAGGTTGCCAATATAACGGCCGAGATAGGAGAATCCGTAATTAAATCTCAAATTCTATCGGGCAAAAGAGGCAAAGCGGGAGGAATCAAATTTACCGCAGATCCTGAGGAAGCAAGGGAGTTCGCTGCCGGTCTTTTAGGTAGCAAGCTCATAGGAATGCCCGTAGAGGCCCTGCTTGTTGAGGAGAAGCTCAAGATCGAAAAGGAATACTATATTGCCATTACCATTGACGGAAAGATGAGATGTCCGGTAGTACTGGCTTCTACCCAGGGAGGGATGGACATTGAGGAAGTCGCTGAGGAGCATATGGTCAGGTATCATGTTAACTATAAAGCAGAAATGATGCCCTTTCATGCCAGAGAAATCACCCATCGCATGGGGCTTCATGGAGCGGAGGAAAAACAGGTACAGGATACTCTGATTAAGCTCTACAAGATGTTTGTAGAGTTGGATGCAGAGCTTTTGGAGATAAACCCTTTGGTGGTCAGCGGAGATCGAGTCATCGCTGCCGATGCCAAGGTCACCATTGATGACGAAGCATTATACAGACATCCCGAAATTCCTTACGTAGAAGAAAAGACCGAATCGGAGCAGAAAGCTCATTCATTGGGTCTTGCTTATGTCGAGTTGAACGGGGATATCGGCGTAATGGCCAATGGTGCGGGCATTACCATGGCCACCCTTGACACGTTACAGCATTACGGAGGAGCGGCGGCCAATTTCCTCGATGCAGGAGGCGGAGCCGGTGAAGAAGCAACTGCAAAAGCGTTGGAGTTGATTTTGGCGAGAAATCCCAAAGCCATCCTAATCAATATATTCGGCGGGATTACCAGATGCGACGATGTGGCCAATGCCTTGGTCTCCGTCAAGAAGAAGACAGACATACCTGTGCCTGTGGTAATTCGACTGGTCGGAACCAACCAGGAGGAAGGACGACAGATTCTAAAAGAAGCAGGTATCGAAACCTTTTACACCATGCACGAAGCTGCAGAGAAGGCTGTGCTCTTAGCTAGGCGATAATAGGCGATACTATGGAGGGGAAACAAAATGGCAATCTTTATTGATGAAAATACCAAGATATTAGTGCAGGGGATCACAGGAAACCAGGGTTCCTTCCATACCGAACAGATGCTTGCATACGGGACAAAGATAGCCGCAGGTGTATCTCCCGGTAAGGGCGGGCAGAAGGTTCACGGAGTGCCGGTCTACAATTCAGTATGGGAAGCAGCAGAGCATCATAAAATCGATGCATCCATCCTCTTTGTGCCTGCAAAGCATGCAAAAGATAGCGCCTTTGAAGCCATTCAGGCCGGTATCAAACTGCTCGTTCTCCTGCCGGAACATATTCCGATCCACGACACCATGGCGATCATGGAACATGCAGCATGCAAAGGAGCGACGGTAGTGGGTCCTAATTCCTTCGGGATGGTTTCCTCGGGGAAAAGCAAAATCGGCATCATGCCCAATCAATACTTTGTGCCGGGCCCCGTCGGTGTAGTCTCCCGCTCGGGAACCTTGAGCTATGAAATTGTAGGATCATTAATCGATGTGGGAATGGGGACGTCAACTGTAGTCGGGCTGGGTGGGGACCGCGTAGTGGGCCTTAACTTCAGCGATGTTTTATCCCGGTTTGATCAAGACCCCGATACCAAAGTGGTCGTTATGGTCGGTGAAATAGGTGGCACGGCAGAAGAAGATGCGGCTGCGTTCATCGCCGAGCACATGTCGAAACCGGTTATTGCCTACCTGGCAGGAAAAAGCGCTCCCACCGAGAAACGTATGGGTCATGCCGGCGCCATTATTGAGCGGGGTATGGGTACTCTGGAGGGGAAAATCAAGGCCCTCAATCAGGCAGGTGTCGAGGTGGCTACCCTGCCCTTTGAGGTGCCGGGGTTGGTACAGAGGGAGCTGGAAAAGCTAAACCGCTAGTTGGAATTATTATTCCGGTACCTAAAAGCAGGACATCAG
>CAYLVS010000101.1:0-6579 GCA_964387185.1 uncultured Oscillospiraceae bacterium
ATTCCTCTAAGAACAAGAAAGCAAAGGAGCTGGGCATTCCCATCCTAACGGAAGACCGGTTTGCGGAGTGGTTGGAGAGCGGCAGAAAGCCGCAATAGTACAGGAGCATCGGAGGCAAGATGAAAACAGGGAAATTAGATAGCAAACTGCTGGAAGAGATGGTTTTCAAGCATTTGAAATACAAAAGGCCGGAGGTCATTACCGGCCCGGGCATCGGCGAAGACTGTGCGCTGGTGGATTTCGGAGAGTACGATTGCGTCTTATCCACTGACCCTATCACGGGTGCAGTGTCGGACATCGGCAGGCTGGCGGTTCAGATCTCCTGCAATGACATTGCTTCCAATGGCATAGAGCCTTTGGGGATTCTTTTGGCTTGCATGCTGCCGGAAGGTACCACCATCGAGGAAATCGATCGAATCATGCGCCAGGCGGGAGAAGCTTCTGAAGCTCTGGGGGTTATGATCATCGGCGGACATACAGAGATTACGAAAGCGGTCAACGTCCCTGTCATCGTATCTACTGCTTTGGGGAGGGCGACCAAAGGCGCATCCCAGAATGCGGCGGATATGCGGCCGGGAGATTGGATTCTCATGACCAAGCAGGCGGGCCTTGAGGGTACGGGGATCATCGCTAGCGACCATGAAGACAGGTTGAAGGATATCTTAACCGAGGATGAAATTGCACAAGCCAAAGGGATGTTAGATCAGGTTTCCGTCGTAAGAGAAGGTGTCATAGCAGGCAAGATTGGCACTGCAGGTATGCACGACATTACGGAAGGCGGCGTATTAGGCGCTGTCTGGGAGATGTGTGAAATATCCGGAACCGGGGCTGAGGTTTGGGCGGATGAGATTCCCGTTGCAGACGTCACTAAAAAAATCTGTAGCCATTTTAACATCAATCCTCTTCGGCTGATATCCAGCGGCAGCATGATGATCATGGCACATCCGGAGAAAAAGGACATGCTCATAGGGGAAATCCGGTCGGCAGGCATTTCTGTTTCATGCATCGGAAGGATTGTGGAAGCCTCGGAGGGCCGCGTGATAATCAGCGGAGAAGAGCGAATTCCTATCGAGGCTCCCGGGAGTGACGAGCTCTATAAGGTGGTGTTTGGATGATTTCTACCGGTGTTGTCATCTGTCCGGTGGAGTACATCGTCCATTTTTTTCAATAGATCTTCGGCTTTGTCCTCGGCCTTGTCACCGACTTTGCCCATCATGTGCTGGGCCTTATCGGTGGCATTTTCAAGTTTATTTTCTGCTTTGTTCTTCATCTTCCTTGCCTTGTCTCGGATATCGTCGGCGGTGTCTTTCACTTCGTCCCACATATCACCCGCGGCGCCCTTCATCTCATTCTCCCTCATACCCATGTGGTTGTTGTTCATGCGATCCATTTGTTTTTCTCCTTTTCCTCTTCCGTCTTAAACAAAACGTATTGACCTTATTTTGCCATAGATTTAAAAAATAATTCATTCAAAAAATTCAGATAATTTAGGAAAAAAGGTAAGATTGTGTAGAATTTTGTCGATTTATCTTGTATGATATGTGTGTGAGTTTGTGCTTGTTGGGGGCTTGGTAAAAGGAGAATACACATGAGAAGGGCTATTACCTTGCTATTTATTCAAGTGATCATGCTTTCGGCTATGGTATTCCCTTGCTATGCTACCGGAGACAGTATCAGTTGGACGGAGGATGAGATTGCCTTTATGCAAAAGCATCCTGTAATCCGACTGGGTGTAGACCCCGGCTTTGTTCCATTTGAGTACTTTGATGAAGATGGTGTGTATGTGGGAATTGCTGCGGACTATCTGGCCTTGATCACTGAAAGAACGGGCTTACAATTTGAAGTTGAAAAAGACCTAACATGGCCGGAAGCATACGCTCTTGCGCAAGCAGGAGATCTAGATGCCCTGCCTGCTATTGACAGAACGGAAGATAGAGAAAAACATTTTCTCTTTTCCCAGCCCTATTATAATGTAAAAAGAGTAATCGTTACCCGAGACACCGATACCGGCATATCCGGGGTAGAGGATCTGAGGGGACAAGTGGTCTCGGTTCAGCGGAACAGCTCACATGAAGAGGCTGCGATGGAGGTAATCTTTAACCAGGACGGCAGTTGCAACTGACTGAATCCCATTGACTGAACCGGCAAAGTCCTTTATAATAGAAAAGCAAATTGCCTTTTGGCAGCTTCGCCTGGCATGGTCCGGGTCCTGCGCAATAAGAATCTGTGAACCTCGTCAGGTCCGGAAGGAAGCAGCGATAAACGGAACCTCTTATGTGCCGCAGCTCAGCCTGTTCCATCTCCATGCGAGGCTGATAAAGGGCAATTTGCGTAAATAGAGAAATTCGGAGGCGAAAATGCATCAAGCTTTATATCGGAGCTTTCGTCCGGAGACCTTTGAAGGCCTTTTGGGCCAGGAACATATTATTAAGATCTTACGAAACCAGATCCGTAGCGGAACGGTAGGACATGCCTATTTGTTCTGTGGCACCAGGGGGACAGGGAAGACCACAACGGCAAGGATTTTGGCAAAAGGAGTCAACTGTACAGCTCCACAGGATGATCGCCCATGTGGAACCTGTGAAAACTGTATATCCATTCGTGACGGCATCTTTCTCGACGTCATTGAAATCGATGCGGCTTCGCATAACGGAGTGGAAAATATCCGTGAACTGCGGGAGAGTGTCAAATACCCCCCCGTTGCAGGAAGATGCAAGGTCTATATCATCGACGAAGTTCACATGCTGTCTACCGGTGCCTTTAATGCACTGCTGAAAACTTTAGAGGAACCACCGGCTAACATCATGTTCATTCTAGCAACGACAGAACCTCAAAAGCTACCGGCTACTGTTCTTTCCCGCTGTCTCAGGCTGGACTTTCACAGAGTGGCTGAAAAACAGCTGCGGGAGGGGATGCGCGATATCTGCAAAAGTCTGGATGTCAAGATCTCCGATAGCGCTCTCGGCATCATTGCAGCCAACGGAGACGGGTCGGTGCGTGACAGTCTGTCTATATTAGACCAGTGCATTGCCGGAGGGGATAAAGAGGTTTCCAGAGAGGATGTCATCAGAATACTCGGGACCTCGGGAGAGGAAGTATTTATTCAGCTGACCGATATGATGGATCAGGGTCGGGTCGCCGATGCGCTGATTCTTTTGGATCAATTGCTTTCCGAAGGGATCGAGGTCAAGCAGCTCATGAAGGACTGGATCGGTCATTATCGAAACCTTATGATGACGAAGTTCGTTCGCCATCCGGAAGATCTGTTGAACGTGTCGGAAGAAAATGTGGAGAGAATCCGGGAGCAGAGCATGCGGATCGATCTGTCTACCATTAACGATAGCATTTTAGAACTGGCTCGTACCTTGACAGAGGCAAAATGGTCCACACAGCCCCGTATACTGTTGGAGCTCTGCATGGTGAGGTTGGCTTCCGGTGATGATCCGGGTAGGCTTTCTACCGTGTGCATTACACAGTCTACAGGGGAGAAAGCGGAGAAAAAAGTAAGGGCAAAGAAGGCGGAGCCGGCGACAAAAAAAGCCGAAAAGCCTGAGCAAGCAAAAAAAGGCGAAAAGCCGATGGAAGCAGAAGAGGCTGTTGAGGCTGAAGAAATCTCGATAGCGTCAGAAGCATCGGAAGAGGACCAGGACTTGGAGCAGATCTGGCGCAAGGTTGTCGAAGAAGGTGAAACGGAAAAAGTAAGTTTCTCCCTGCTGCGAAGAGGGGGACGGCTGCTGGAGATTAAGGATGGCCGCTTCCATTTGGAACTAGCCAATGATATGGCAACGCGATATGCGAAGGATAATGCGGATTATCTGAAAGAACTCATGAAAAAATATACAGGCAAAAAGATGGAGATGGACTGTAGCCTGGCTGACAGAAACAGCAAGGAGCCGGAAAAGCAGACTGCCGAGGAACTGGCCAGCCTGGTGGGAAATGGACTGAATATCAACATCGAAGTGAAATAAGGAGGAAAGATGGGAAGAGGAATGAGAGCCGGAAAGAAACCCGGTGGCGGAGGTCAGGCCTCCATGCAAAAACAGATGCAGCAGATGCAGGCTATGCAGAAGCAGATGGAAGAGATGCAAGCCAAGCTGGATGAACAGGAAGTGACCGCCACTGCAGGGGGCGGGGCTGTCAGCGTTACCGTAAACGGAAAGAAAGAGTTGACAGGCATTATAATACAACGGGAAGCCGTGGATCCGGACGATGTGGAAATGCTGCAGGATCTGATTATCGCTGCAGTTAACGAAGGATTGCGCCAGATCGAAGAGCTTTCCTCAACGGAGATGGGGAAACTCACCGGTGGCCTGGGAATTCCGGGATTATAGAGAGAAGGACCGGGAACATGCGTTACTATGCAAAACCTTTGAATAATTTGATCAGCCAACTCTCCAAGTTGCCCGGCATCGGCGGAAAGACAGCCCAACGGCTGGCTTTTCATATCTTGTCCATGGATGAAAAAGATGCCATTGCCATTGCAGATGCCATCATAGAAGGAAAACGCTCTATGAAGTATTGCTCTGTCTGTGGAAATCTCACAGACCTGGATCCTTGCGGTATTTGCTCTGACAAGGCCAGGGAGCAAAGAGTGATTTGCGTGGTGGAAAGCGCAAGAGACGTAGCGGCTATGGAACGCATACGGGAGTACAACGGGCTTTACCACGTGCTGCACGGAGCCATATCTCCTATGGAGGGAATCGGACCGGAAGACATCAATCTAAAATCACTGATAATACGATTGCGGGAAAGCGATGTTGATGAAGTGATTCTGGCAACGAACCCCAACATAGAAGGGGAGGCCACTGCCATGTACATCGCCCGGCTAATCAAACCATCCGGTATTAAAGCCACACGTATCGCCCACGGGATTCCTGTAGGAGGAGATCTGGAATACACGGATGAAATCACATTGTCGAAAGCCATCGAGGGCAGACGGGAATTATAGCCCCATCTGCCTTTTGGCGGTCTTAATCAGAAATTCATATCTGGATTTGGTTGCCATGATATCGTAAGTGGCAAAGTCAATTAAATCGGGATCCGTTGCCTCGTTGAAGCGCCCCTCCGCCAGCTTCCACTGGATTTCCGCATCGCGGATGGATGCGTAGAGTTTCTCTTCCTCCGTCTGCTCGGGAGGCATATTCAAAAAGTGTCGATACATTTTGTCTGCTACCCCTTTCACGCCGATAAAATTACTGTCCATAATCACATAAGCCCTTTCATCTTTTGTCTTTTGTCTTCTATTCTATTCATATTCAGCATATTTTATACAAAAGGTTGCCATAGATTACCTTTTGCATAAAATATGGGGTGTGCAGAGGGGGAACCCCTCGCCGTTAAAGGAGGGTGCTCAGGCTGCTCGCAGCCGCCGAAGGGAACCATAGGGTTCCCTAGCGGAAGTGGCAAAGCCACTTATTTTATACAAAAGGTTGCCATAGATTACCTTTTGCATAAAATATGGGGTGTGCAGGACAGATTGTTGTACAGAGGTAGAGAAAAATGGAAATGAGTGTAGAAATCGGAATTTTGCTTGCATATGGGTTTGGTATTCTAATCTTATATATCTTGGGTTACCTGTTTCTGGTGCCACTGAAATTCCTTCTGAAGCTGATAGGAAACAGCGTAGTGGGAGGCCTGTTCATCCTGGTCATCAACTGGATGGGCGGCAATTGGGATCTCCACATCCCGCTGAATCTCCTCTCAGCGCTTTTCGTCGGGGTTCTGGGATTGCCGGGAGCGATTCTGCTTCTGATTCTCAATAATTTTATATAAAGCGGCTTTTCCCTGTGCTCATTCCGGGTAAAGCACAGCAAACTAATTATTGCAATACCGCAAATGTATAGTTGCTTGTTTTCAGAAAATTAGGTAAAATTAGTTATCTGATTTATTTTTTTATTTATTATAAGAAGGAGGGAAACACGGAATGAGTGAAGTTCAAAAGACAGCCAAAGTGGATGTGGACGAACTAGGCATAAAGAAACATGATCTTAAAGTGTCAACAGTTGTGTTCATGATATTCTGTCTTTGCGCCGCCGGTGCTTACGGAATCGAAGAAATGATACCGGAGTCCGGTCCGGGTTTAACTTTAGTCATGCTGATTGTGCTGCCGTTTATCTGGAGTACCCCATTAGGGTTGGTAGCTTCAGAACTTGGATCTGCGCGGCCGCAGGAAGGTGGCTATTACAAATGGGTACAGGAAGCTCTCGGAGAGTTCTGGGGGTTCCAGGCAGGTTGGTGGAGAACCATTTCCATCTACATAGACAATACTCTTTACGTCATTTTAGCCGGAGGGTACCTTGCCAATGAGTTTGATTTAGGATGGGGTGCAGAATTTGCATTCAAGGCCGGCATGATCATTGTATTTACTTATATCAATATCAGAGGTGTCAGGGATGTCGGTATTGTATCCACCATTTTATCCATCTTGGTAATGGTTGCCTTTGGTATGGTTGCTGTCAGTGGCCTTATGAACTGGAGTCAGAATCCATTCGTTCCGTTCACCGCGGATGGCGATATAATGGGCGTTTCCGGTATTGCTTTCGGAGACTGGATTTATTATATCGGTATGGGAATCGCCAT
>CAYLVS010000102.1:0-108 GCA_964387185.1 uncultured Oscillospiraceae bacterium
CATTTACTCTTTCTTCTTCTATCTCTTTCGTCCCTGAGATCGTCGACTCCTCTGACGAGCTCGCACAAACCCTCCTGAAGATCGTGCAAGCCACATTGGACGCTTTCC
>CAYLVS010000102.1:144-6416 GCA_964387185.1 uncultured Oscillospiraceae bacterium
GCAGCAGTTTTTCAATTGGCAAAGGCCTTCCTGGACGCCCCTGACGCCGTCTTTGAGATCACAGATTCCCTCTTTAATGTTCATATTGCTTCTGTAATCACACTCGAACTCCACATCTCTCAATCCATCGACGACTTTATCCAGGCACTTATCGACTTTACACAGTCCTCTTTCAATGCCTCTTATGCCTTCCTGAATTCTACAGCAGCAGATGTCTTCGAGACCGCAAACGATATCCTTAATGCCCTCCTCGATCCCACGGATAGCCTCCATTATGTCGTCAAGAATATCACTGGGTTCGCAGAAGTCGCATCTACATTTACAACATTTATCTCTATTCATATCTCATCACCTTTTTATAATCTTCACCTAAAGCAGGACTAGTACTCAAATATTGGGTGCATCTTTGACAACATCTTTGACAACATCTTTGACAACATCTAGATATCACAGAGTACTAATATGAGTATATGAAAATTCAAGCAGAAGTGTTAATTTTGCCACCCTTGGATCGAAAAACAAAACAGACAAAAGTATAAACATCAGGTGACAGCCTTGCCGTTGCAATGATACAATAGAATTATCAGTTTAGAAACCGCCATTTAGAGAGGTGAAGCTCATGCAAAACAAGGGTGTGAATGAAGCATACAAACTGTTTAAGGAATGCTTAACCGACAAATATTTTCTCCGGAACATTCGAATGTCGAAAAAAGCGATGACGGAGCTTCTAGCCAAGGACGATTGGAAAAGCCATCTTTCCCACCTGCTTCGCCGTGAATTCCCCGGATGCCTTGATGTGGTGGAAATGGCGGATAAGACCCTGAATCAAATCAGCCCAGCGCCTGAAGAGGGATGGATGGCCTATCTTTATAATTCTACTATCGGATTGCTCTTTCCCCAAAGAGCAGCTTCGGAAAGCCGAGAAAAAGAAGAGCTGTACGGAGCCGGCCGATTGCTGTTGCTACAGATCATCCGAGCCCTCATGGAAATTAAGAAGGTCGGGGAACCATTTGATTACTATAGGGATTTCGCTTTTTTGACCAGGGAAGAATGCGCGAAATACGACAGCGCGCCGGAGTACCAAAGACTGTTAGATCTCAATAGAGATTGGTATATACATGAATTTATGTGCATTGGCACGGAAATAACCCCTTATAACACCCTGGGCCATATTGCGGGGGTGCACCATCTGAGCATGTTCGTATCCCGGCAACTGGAGAAAGCCGGTGTGCCCATCGATGTGGCGCTGGTATCCGGTGCAGCGTTCTCTCACGACTTGGGTAAATACGGAGGAACAGAAGAAGAGAGCCTTCGAATACCCTATCTTCATTACTATTATACCGATCAATTTCTGTCCGGTAATAATATGCCCACCATTGCCCACATTGCCACTAACCACTCGACCTGGGATTTAGAACTGGAGAATTTGTCAGTAGAATCTCTTGTATTGATTTACTCAGACTTCCGCGTAAAGAGCATGCGGAACGGGCAGAACCGGGAAGAAGTGAACTTTTATACTCTGAAAGAGTCCTTTGATGTAATTTTAAATAAGCTGGACAATGTAGACGAGGCCAAGCGGGACCGCTACGTCAAGGTCTATTCCAAATTGAAGGATTTTGAGGAACACATGAAGTCCCTGGGAGTTCATACCGATTTGACCGAAGACTTTGTGGCACCTCCTCCTCGAAAAGACGTGGCATTGATGAGGTCGGAGGAAGTCATCGACACCTATAAGGGATTGGCAATCCAGCACAACATCTCCTTGATGAGCAAATTCAATAATGAGACCGCCTTTGGCAACCTGCTGGAAGCGGCCAGGAGCGAAAAGAACTGGAAAAACATAAGGGCTTATATCAATATTTTCGAAGAGTACTACACATACATGACCCAAAAGCAAAAGTATATAACCCTGCACTTTCTCTATGAGCAGCTGATGCATAGGGAGGGGGATATTCGTCGTCAAGCCGGTAGCCTGATGGGAAAGATCATTGCCCATTATGATGAGGAATACCGGAAGGAAATTCCCGAGGGCGCATTGCCCGAAAAACAAGAGCTCACGGGTATTGAGCTTTGGGACCGCTACCTTCACGACATCATATTCCCTGATTACAAAGTGACAGAGCAGCACCGTCGCTGGGTTGGTTATGCGCTGAGAAGTGTGATTATCTCTCTGTTCCGGAACCTCAGTATGGAGGAAAGAAAGCGGTACATGAGAATGTTGCTGGGGTATTGTGATAAGCCGATGAATGCAGACTATGAAATCTTTGTAGTTTTGGATGCCCTCCTGTTCATTCCCGTGTGGGAGGCAGAACCGGAGGAACGCCTCAAGATTATATCTTTTGCTGCTAAGGTGTCCGAACGGAAGTCGCCGGAAATTAAAATGTGTGCTCTTCGAGTGGCAAAATACATGGCAAAATCAGATTCTTCTCCTCAAGCTGTGAAGTTCGTGGAGCAAGTAGTGAAGAACAATGAGAATAATAACATCATCAGCGCAACCTACTTAAAGTGGAGAATCCTCAAAACAATAGGTGGACATGAAAAGAGTGTTACTGAGTGTGAGCTTGCCTTGAGCCGTTATTCAGACGGTATTTCCAATGTATTTTTGGAAAACCTGAAGGTGGACACGCCCTGGGTTGTGAAGGCGGTGAACATTGAACTTCTACTGGACAGTCTGCACCGGGGAAAGACGACGGAGCTACTTCACATTACTACCCACCTGTCCAACCTTCTCAAGGTCAGCGAAAAGGTAACGGTACGACACAGCGCCGGCCGGGCTTTATTGAAAGTAATTGAGATGTTACCCCTTGATGAGCGAAACGAAGTTGTCATCGAGCTGACCCGCGGGCTGGAGATCGGTGAATACCAGTTTTCAAAATATATTCCTCAATACTTGGGTGAAATGAGCCTCTACCTTCATCCAAACGAATTGGACGAATTCATTAAAGAGCTGATCAAACAAACCGAGAGTACAAACGACCGAATCAGTTCGGTAGCCCTTGATACCGTGGGTGTGATGATCAGCAAATACGCAGGATACGGACAGCGTTTCCCGGAGGAGCAGTCGACAAACCGCCGACGTTTGGAGGGGTTGCTGGGCATTCTTATGAAGGGCTTGTCCAATTACCGGGATGTAGTCAGCCAGGAGGCCTTCGAAGTGATAGGGCGGCATATATTTGGCTGCAATGACTTAACCCTCGAGGACAAGGCACATATTTTCTCAACGATTAATAAGAAGATGCTGACGTTGCTCATGGATCAGCAGGAGTCCGAACTGGCCTTCTACAACAACGCCGCCTCTTTGAACGATATTTACCGGTTTATTAATGAGTACCACTTCCACTTTGGAGAATTTCCGTCACAGCCCATGAGCAAGGCTGCATTTTTCCCCGGGACCTTCGACCCCTTCTCGCTGAGCCACAAGGCCATTGTTCGGGAAATCCGGGACATGGGCTTTGAAGTTTACATGGCATTGGACGAGTTCTCCTGGTCCAAAAAGACACAACCCAGAATGATTCGGCGGAAAATCATGTCCATGTCGGTAGCGGATGAACGGCACGTGTATCTTTTCCCCGACTCGGTACCGGTTAGCCTGTCCAACGAAAAGGATTTGAAGAGGCTCATGGAGCTGCTGCCCCATAAGGAGATCTACGTGGTGGTGGGAAGCGATGTAGTAGTGAATGCTTCTTCTTATAGGAATCCGTCCACGGATGGTTCCATTCACAGGTTCAATCATGTGATATTCAGACGGGAGAGCGCATCGGAAGGAAAATGGGAGGAGGAAAAGCTCAAAGAAGCCTATGGCAATATAAAAGGCCGGGTGGTGGAACTGAAACTGCCCGTTCACCTTGAGGACATCAGTTCCAGCCGAATCAGGGAAAACATCGACTACAACCGGGACATCTCGAACCTCATTGATAATGTAGCCCAGAACTACATTTACGACAACAGCCTGTACCTTCGGGAGCCTCAATACAAGCTAATCATGCAGACCAAGGGCATCTATATGGAAGAAGATACCGGGGAAAACAAGCATCTATTAAAAGAAGTGGATGATGTGCTGTTTCACAATAGCTCCGCCCTGGGAGCGCTCAGGGAATATCTGGATAACAAGAAAACCAGAATCCTGGTGGTCAGAGACGGGCAACAAGGCGGACGCATGGTGGCGGCAGGGGCGTATCGGAGCATTCACAGGACCGATTTATACAATGAATTTAAAGATCTCGAAGTAACTGCATATTTGAGAGAAAACGCCTCGGGTAAAATTGCAGTGATTAGCTGCCTATACTTTGCAGAGGATTCCGAAATACGGGATTTGCCCCAGCTTCTTCTCACCGAAGTACTTGCCTCCTGCCTTAGGGATGATTTTAATTATGCACTTTACCACCGACGGCAAAACGGACCTTTAAACCACAAGGTACAGGAGGTTTTGGAGCGGCAGGGCTTTATAAAAATTCCTGCGGAAGAGGACATGAATATCTACGCGGTAGATATGAAAGCCCCGATCAGTTTGCTGCAAAATATGGAGACTACCATTAAAGATCCCCTAAACCGGAATGAACGGGTGCTGGCGGTTATGGACAAGGCTCATCGGAACCTTCAAATAGCTTTGACCAATCTGTATCCGGGAAACCTGGTAATTTCCTTTAATGCCGGGGTGATGCATCATAAGATAGTCAAGATGGTTACCGTAGAAAATCAGGTGCCGGCGGAGCCCACGCCCGAACGGCATCTGGGGCCATATATGTGTGTTCCTTTTGGGAAAATTCTTCGCATGGCGGCAGTTCCCAATACAGTAACAAAAACCCTGCATACGGACAAGGTGTTCGATCCGGACATTAAGGGCTTCCGCATAGCGGAGTATCCCAATTATTCCCAGTTGATTAACCAGATTAGGACCATTAAATCCTTTGATCGAAGAGTTATCTTGGTAGATGAACTGCTCCATAAAGGATATCGCATCCGCGAACTGGATCCCCTGTTTAAGGCGGAAAAGGTAGACATACGAAAACTCGTAGTGGGAATTCTGTCCGATCGCGGAAAAGACCTGATGACCATTCAAAAGAGAAAGGTGGACAGCGCCTATTTCGTTCCCAATTTAAGGGCATGGTTTATGGAATCCTCTTTATATCCCTTTATCGGCGGAGATAGCGTGGCTAGGAAAGATAGGGAAAATGTCAGTATGATTCCCTCCATTAACCTCATTCAGCCTTATGTTGCTCCCGCTTTTCTGAAGGGTGCCCACAGGGCATCCGTTTATAATTTATCGCTGACCTGCCTGGAAAATGCCCGAGAAATACTTACAGTGCTCGAAGAGGAATACCAGGTGTGTTATGAGAAAAACCTTACCCTGAAACGCCTGGGAGAGGTGGTTATTTCTTCCCGTTCGCCTGATCAGGGGGATTGCTTGTATTATGACTTGAATTTGGCTCCATCGGTGTATGTGGCCAATGACATTGAGAAATTGAAGAGGCTTCGAAAAAGCCTAGAGTGACAATTAAGGAACGTCCCCCTGTCACTCTAGAAAGGAAAGGTCTATGGCATTTATAACAGATTTAGTTCAGGATCGGGCTCCTTTGAATCAACTGAGAAAACCCGCTGGTAAACAACAGGTCAATATCTTTGCCATGGGAGATGTTGGAAGCACTCTGTTGTCCGGGTTGTTTTTGCTTGGAGGAGAATGGATTCACACGATCGGGATTTGGGATCTGAACCCCAAGCAGGTGGAGCGACTGGAGACCGAGTACGGGCAGATTGCAGGCTATGGTTCTCACCACAGTTTTCCCAAAGTAGTCGGCCTTGAGAAAGAGGATTTCTTTCAGGGAGATGTCGCGGTGTTTTGTGCGTCAGCAGGAGTTCCGCCCGTCGACGAGACAGGTGGCGATGTTCGCATGTTGCAATGGGAGCGGAATCGTGTACTGGTTGCGGAGTGGGTAAGGCAAGGGGTGGAAGCGGGCTTTCAGGGATGGATGGCCGTAGTTTCCGATCCTGTGGATTTGCTGTGCAAGGAAGCGCTTTTGATGGCGCAGAGTCTCAATTCCTCCTGGGCGCCGGACCGGATTCGCGGCTATGGACTGGGTGTCATGCACGGAAGAGGGTGCTATTATAGCCACCGAGACAAACGTTTTGCTTTCTATGAAGAGGAAGGCCGGGCTTTTGGTCCTCACGGTAAGGGCTTAGTGTTAGCGAACAGCATAGCGCAATACGATGATGAAGTATCGAAAGACCTTACACGAAAGGTCGTCGGAGCAAATATAGAAGCGCGGGAAAAGGGG
>CAYLVS010000103.1:0-3241 GCA_964387185.1 uncultured Oscillospiraceae bacterium
CTCCGGTGTTGTCACCGAGAAGCAGGTCTAAATACTGCTTCTTGTTGGAACCCAGTTTTACAGCTATATTCTTAACCATAAAAAACTCTTGTATTTCCTCATCGGTAGTCAGTAGGCTGACATAATGCTCTTTCATGTTTTTGACCCTCCATTTTGTTGTGCTTCCATTGTACCATAAATATGTTTCTGCTGTAGGGGTAAAATCCCGGCCGATTGTTTGTATTATAATAGCATATATTTACATATATGTAAATATATTTACGTCACTTGCCGTTATAAAATCTCTGTGGTAGATAGTCGACCATAGTCTGCTCAAACTGGGTATTCTTACCTATTTTCTCCCCTTAAGTAGGTAAGAACCAAAGCGAAGAGGGGAGTCTTACCTACTTTCCGGCCCCGGAGTAGGTAAGAAAGGGCACCTCTATTGAAGCGCCCTGTTTGGCTGAAGCTATCGTTATGGCTTTAAGTTGCTGTCACATGTTGGTTTGTTCTACTGAGCACTATCGGTTCTCTCTGTGAGAGGAACGTAGTTTTGATGTTTCGCTACACTCATGTACGCGGGACGAATAATCTTGCCTCCATTAACCAGTTCTTCTGCCCGGTGCGCACTCCATCCGGTGATACGGGCAATGGCGAAAATGGGAGTAAAGAGTTCCAGCGGCAAACCTAACATATGATAGACGAGCCCGCTGTAAAAGTCCACATTGGCGCTGACGCCCTTGTAAATCTTGCGTTCTTCCGCAATCACTTCGGGAGCGAGTTTTTCAACCAGAGAGTAGAGCAGGAACTCCTCTTCCATCCCCTTTTCTTCGGACAATTCCTTGACAAAGGATTTGAGAGTATTCGCTCTTGGGTCAGACAGGGAGTAGACTGCGTGCCCCATGCCATAAATGAGTCCGGCATTATCAAAGGCTCTCTTCTGCAGAAGGGCGTGGAGGTAATCCCTCACTTCCTTTTCACTCTTCCAGTCGGCAATTTCCTTCTTCATGTCTTCAAACATCTGAATCACTTTTATATTTGCTCCACCGTGTTTCGGCCCCTTGAGAGAGCTCAGTGCTGCGGCAATTGTCGAGTAGGTGTCAGCCCCGCTGGATGTTACAACATGAGTCGTAAAGGTGGAGTTGTTACCGCCACCGTGCTCGGCATGGAGAATCAATGCCACATCTAATATATGCGCCTCCATTTCTGAATACTTGCTATCCGCCCGGAGCATGTGCAATATATTCTCTGCCGTAGAGAGTTCCGGTTTCGGCGTATGAATGACCAGACTGCTCCCTTGAATGTAATGGTTGTAAGCCTGATATCCGTAGACGGAAAGTACGGGGAAATTGGCAATCAACTGCAGGCACTGCCTCATTACATTTGGTAAGGATATGTCATTGGCGTTCTTATCATAGGCAAACAAAGTGAGCACGCTACGCGACAGCGTATTCATCATGTCGTTGGTCGGAGCCTTCATGATTACGTCCCGTACAAAATTTGTCGGAAGCGTTCGGTATCCGGCAAGGATCTCTGTAAATTTTTTCAATTGATTTTCCGACGGAAGCTCACCATAGAGCAGCAGGTAGGACACTTCCTCGAATCCAAACCGTTTTTCCCGAATAATACCGGAAATGATCTTTTCTACATCAATGCCCCTGTAAAAGAGTTTCCCTTCTGCAGGGACCATTTGGTCGCCTTCCTTTTCAAAGGCTTGAATCTCCGAAATCTCTGTAAGCCCGGTAAGGACTCCTTTTCCGTTGACATCACGAAGTCCCCTCTTGACGTCAAATTTTGAGTAAAACTCCGGATCTATTTTACTCTTGTCTCTACACAGTTCTGCCAATTCGATAATATCCTGTGTTATTTCCGAGTATTCATTTCTGTATTTATTCATAATCTCTCCTTTCCCGAGTGTCTTTCTATTAATGCGAATGCCATGAATACTTTTGATTGAACGCCTGAATATTTATTCAATGCACTTAAGGTCCATGCATTATTATTCGTACATATTTCTGCTATTCTATCACAGAATCAGGTACTCTGGCAACCACTGATTGGGATAAGCCTCGCTTATTTGACCATTTCCATCATCGTCGCCGGCAAGATTGCTTCAGACATTTTCATAAGCTAGTGACACCTTTGATTGAATTCTATGCGATAGATCAAATACCTATTTTGATAATCCATTTTTTAGTATATAATAAATATGGCTACTACTTTGAATTTCAGTCGAGGGAGGACTACAGATGGATAGTTTAGGAATGATCCGCGTGGCTGCGGTGTCCCCAATATTAAAAGTGGGGAACACGGAATTTAACAGCGATGAAATCCTGCGTTGCGCAGAAGAAGCATACGACAAAGGAGCAGGCATTATCGTCTTTCCGGCGCTTTGCCTGACAGGGGCAAGCTGTGGAGATCTCTTCTTTCAAGACTCCCTTTATAAAAACCAGTTGGGGGCAATCAATAAAATTGCTTTAGCAACGAAAAAGATGGGTGCGGCATTGGTGCTGGGCGCCTATCTACGAATAGACAACCGTTTGGTCCAGTGCGCGGTGCTGCTGCAGAATGGTCTGATCAAGGGCATTGTTCCCAAGTACTATCCCACAGGGGCGAAGGGCTCCGGTGACAGCCGCTGGTTCAGTCCCGGCGTCGAAATTGAACGTAGCAGAAAGACCATTGCCCTCTTTGGCTTCCAGATTCTCTTCGGTAAAATTGTCTTCCGGGATCCCGAAAGTGGAGTTGCTTTGGGGATAGAGGTTGATGAGGACCTGTTTGCTCCAACATCACCGGGCTCAAAGCTCTGCCTCGCAGGTGCGCATATCCTCTGCAACTCTGCTGCAAGCCCGGAACTTGTAGGGTCTTCTGCCCGCAGGCGCTATTCCGTTCTTCAGAAGAGCAGGGATTGTCTCTGCGGCTACATTTATGCATCTGCCGGAGCCTGGGAATCCACATCGGACCAGGTGTACAGCGGACATTGTCTTATTGGGGAAAGTGGCGTGCTTTTGAGAGAGAGTCCCGGCCCTTCCTTCGACAGCAGGATCACCTACAGCGATTTGGATTTTGAAAAGTTGGTTAACGAGAGAACCGGCGTCGCCGGTTTCAGCCACGCATCAATGGAGAATGCAGAAGCTCCCTCCTATGCTGAAGAGGAACTCCGAGTACTTCCGCTTCTGCGCAATAACGCCCCTTTAATGAGAACTTTCAGCAAGACGCCTTTTGTTCCGGAGAGGGAATCTTTGGCCAGAGAGAACAGCCGTGA
>CAYLVS010000103.1:3271-6313 GCA_964387185.1 uncultured Oscillospiraceae bacterium
TCTGGGAGTTTCCGGCGGTCTTGATTCTACATTGGCACTGCTGGTGGCTGTACAAGCCATGAAGCTACTTAAAAGGCCTGCTTCCGATGTGATAACGATAACCATGCCAGGCTTTGGCACTACAGGAAAGACATATGCCAACGCTGTAGCAATGATGGAGGTGCTGGGCACCGAGATCCGCGAAATTCCTATAAAAGAAGCGACACTATTGCATTTTAAGGATATTGGCCAAGATCCGGAAAAACTGGACATCACCTATGAAAACGCCCAAGCGAGAGAGCGCACGCAAATATTGATGGATATCGCAAATATGGAAGGGGGTATCCAGATTGGTACAGGAGATCTTTCGGAAGCTGCACTGGGGTGGAGCACCTACAACGGCGACCACATGGCCATGTATAACGTGAATGGGGGAATTCCGAAAACCGTCATGCGGGTCATGATAAAGTGGTTTATCGATTCTGTTCTCACAGGCCCCAATCAGGAAACATCCTTCAGTAAAGACAACGAAAAACTTGCCGCTGCTCTTCTGGATGTCCTGAACACCCCTGTTTCTCCCGAGCTTCTACCTCCGGATGAAAGCGGCGAGATCGCTCAAAAGACGGAGGATAGGGTCGGCCCCTACATCCTCCACGACTTCTTTATCTATCATACACTGCGCCGGGGGGCTTCCCCGTCGAAGCTGCTGGCAATTGCAAAGGCTGCTTTCGCAGACGATTACGACGAGGCGTTTATTCGCCAATGGCTAAAGGTCTTCTACAGCCGCCTCTTCGCCAATCAATTCAAACGTAGCTGTTCCCCCGAGGGTCCCAAAGTGGGTGCCGTGAGTCTATCAATCCGGGGGGATTGGCAGATGCCCGGTGATGGGGATGTGAGCGACTGGCTTAAGGAGCGATAAAACTAACACAAGAAAAAACCGGCTTAGCGTTTATCGCCTGCCGGTTATTTTATGATACTGGTCAAAACCATGGAAACAGTGCATTAACACCATCGGATCAGCGTATGAAGTTCGTAAAGATCTTTTTGACCGCTTCCGGTTCTTGAACCTGATCTTTAGCATTTTGGGCCATCTTCAGTAGCCAAGCCATATTTTTCCCAAGAACTCTCATGATCTGCATTCCTTCTTCATCCTGCTGAACATCCCCCGGCTTCTGACCGTAGATCACATTCCAGTAGTTTGAAGTCGGTATCAGCATCTGGGAGTAACTGAGGAAGTGATTTAGCTGATCACAGGCCGCAACTCCGCCGGAACGTCTCACCGCCACTACGGACGCGCCAACTTTATGCCTGAGCATGTTTCCGTTTACACCGCATACATAAAAAGCCCTGTCCAGAAAGCACTTCATGCTTCCCGCAATCCCGGAATAATGAACGGGCGATCCCAAAAGGATGCCGTCAGCGGCCTTCATTTTCCGGATCCAGCCATTTACTTCATCGTCAATTCCGCACCTTTCATCTCGGTTCTTAACGCACTTTCCGCAGGAAAGGCATCCGTGTATGGCTTTATTACCCACATGGACGATCTCGACTTCGATTCCCTCTTGTTCCAGTTCTTTGGTAACAAGCTTTATTGCCTGATAAGTATTCCCCTCTTGTTTCGGGCTTCCATTAAATGCGACAACCTTCATGTCTATCTACCTCCTGCTTTATCACAGCTTTGCGTCTACAGACACTCTTTGAACTTCTCCAGAACAAAGTCTATGTCCTCCCTGGTTACGTCCACATTTGTCACAAACCGCCATTCCCCATCCTCGGTGCCGCTGATTTTGATTCCGTTTCTGAAGAAATGGTCAATCAGCTTTTGCTCAGGAATCACTTCGGGTCCCATCTCAAAGAATACCATGTTGATATCCAGTCGATCCGCCTTGATCGTAACCCCCGGGATGCGGGAGAGTTGGTCCGCCAGATATGCAGCATTTTCATGGTCGATGTGAAGCCGTTTCGTCATCTTTTCCAGTGCGATGATCCCGGCTGCAGCCAGGATTCCTGCCTGACGCATGCCACCTCCCAAGAGTTTCCTGTTCTTTCTGGCAATCTCTATAAACTCTTTCGTTCCCGCGACTATGGAACCTACCGGCGCCGCCAAGCCCTTTGACAGGCAGAATTGAAGGGAATCGGTGCAGGCTGCAATCTCCTTTGCATCCACACCCAAGGCTACTGCTGCATTGAATATTCTGGCCCCGTCCATATGAACCGGAATCCCGTGCTTCTCACCGATCTTCTTAATAGCTTGCAGGTTTTCAACGGAAATCGCAGTACCGAGTCCGTGGGCGTTCTCCACACAGATGAGCCCGGTATGGGGATAGTGGATATCGTCACCGGGGCGAATTGCCGCTTCGACCTGAGCTGGATCCAGCATACCATTTTTGCTATCGAGAGTCCGTAGCTGTACGGCTGCGATGACAGCGGCACCGCCAACTTCGTGAAGAACAATATGGCAATCCTCACCCAGGATGACCTCATCCCCTCTTCTCGTATGGGTCAAAACGCAGAGCTGATTTCCAAAGGTGCCGCTTGGTACGAACAGGGCAGCTTCCTTGCCCACCATCTCGGCAGCAAGCTCTTGCAGGCGGTTCAGGGTTGGGTCGTCCTCATAAACATCGTCGCCGACCTCAGCCTCAGCCATGGCCTTGCGCATCTCCGCTGTAGGCATGGTAACGGTATCGCTTCTCAAATCGATGTATCTCATTTTCTCCTCCTCGCGAGTATCTTGGTTCGTGTCTTGTTTCTATAAATCAGATTATAAACATCCTCAATTGTTAAGTCAAACATAGGAGCAATTTACTATTAAAATCGGCTATTGTTACTGTTATCTCTATGTCTCAGCAACAACTCCTGCGTCGAGCCAAACTTTTCCTTAGAGGAATAGCAACGTTTCTTTAGTTCAAAATGTGATTCACGTTGCTCGTGGAGAGAAAGCAACGTTTCTCAAGTCCAAAATGCGATTCACGTTGCCCTCGACTGGCAAAAGGCAACGTTTATCCCCTTCCAAGGGAGAGTGCCGTTGCTTCTGCTTGGTTTCTATCCATGGTTTCGCTCAAA
>CAYLVS010000104.1:0-6187 GCA_964387185.1 uncultured Oscillospiraceae bacterium
CGTCTCCGTAAACCCAGAAGTTCAGACTGTTGGGACTCTTTGCAAAGGTAAGAGCAGATGATATAGCGATCTCGCTGCTCCCGGCCGCAGTAAAGTCATAGGCGACTTTAGCGCTCTGGAAACCGTAGCGGACCTTTGTCATATCCGTATTCAGATCTAGGGAAATTCCAGGTGCCGGTTGCATTTGGAAACCGTGAGTTTTGCTTTCAAAGGTCTCAAGACGCCATCCCTCGCTGGTGATGTTGATAGAGACCGTAGCGGAAACGTTCCCCACGGAGGCGGTTACTGTCCCCGCTCCGCTGGTGATATTGGCGGCGGTGAAGACACCATTTTCATCCACGGTTCCGATCCCCCCTCCTACGGTCCAGGTATAACTTCTGTCCCCTGACAGGAGGGGCAGACGCCGGTACATGGCAGACGCAG
Organism: uncultured Oscillospiraceae bacterium; assembly: GCA_964387185.1. Classification (GTDB taxonomy): domain Bacteria; phylum Bacillota; class Clostridia; order Peptostreptococcales; family Anaerovoracaceae; genus UBA1426. The sequence continues at coordinate 424 of CAYLVS010000104.1, forward strand.
AAAAGTCGATCGAGCCTCCTCCACTGGTGGCAACACTGGTCACTGCGGCACCCGAGGCTTGGTTGAGAATGGTTATGCTATCCACCTTGTCCACCACAGTGACGGGAACCGTCGTGGAAATCCGATTGTTATATTTTGCCGTGATCTCACCGGATTTGGCTGTAGTGGCTGCTATAAACCTATTGTCGGAGTCGAAGGTCCCCACTCCATTGGTAGCGCTGAATGAAAGGGATGTTACCGAGGGAGCCGTCACAGGATAGTAATGATCGTCTGTGGCCTTGATGGTAAAGTTCTGGGTAGCTCCCGCCAGTATCCTGAGGTTGTAGGGATAGAGGTGTATGTTGGCAAGCTCCCCTGTAGGAGTAGCTGTGTTAATCAGCAGGATGTAGTTTGCACAGTTGCGAACGCTACCTGCAGACGGGCTGTTTATGGTAGTCAGACTGCTGTCTCCGGGATAAATGGAATGGATGGCCGTTGAACCGCCTCCGTCCATATTCACCGCTTCCACACAACCCAGTTCCAGCAAGCGATTCGCCAGCTGGGACAAGGTGGTTCCCTTGCTGTGACCGGTAATGCGGCCGTCTACCGTATAAAAGATGACGCTTCCATCGGAACGGATACCGATGGCAGTGCGGGGATGAATCTCCGCATTAGCAGGTGCTACATTGGCCCCTGCGGTAATCAGCTTCTCGCCTCCGCCTACTGCAAAAGCTACGTCGTTCCATGCAGGATCCGCAGCTAGGGTAATGGTAATGGAATCTCCGGGAACCAGTGTAGCTAAATTAGCCAAAGTACCCGGATAGTTTGTGGCTGATGCCATAGTTAACAGCAGCTTCCCGGGAGGAATAAAGGTTGCTCCCGTTGCTTCTCCCACAGAATCCACTCTGGCTTCCACGGTTCCATTCAACCGCAGCTCGTCCGAATCCACTGTGAGCAAAATATTGTAGGTGGGTATTGTCGCTTTATTGGTAAAATCGTCGCCGTAGTCTCTTGTATAGAGCATCACACCGGAGGCAACAGTGGCCGCCTTATTCAGGTGAATGGAACCGATAGGTGATGACAAATAAGGCCCTTCAATCCGTACACTTAAATTGGATCTTCCTATAATTGCCCTTCCGTCACTATAAAAGCCTACCGTAGGACTTGCCATGCTCTCAGAAGTAATAAGCCGTCCTTCTTTCATCGTCATTCCCACAGGAACGCCGTTGCTCATGTTAAAATAGTCTCCGTTCAAGCCGGCAACTACATACTTGCCTTCTTCTGCAGCTTTGGCAGCCACCGCCCGGAAGCTGGCAGCTCCATACACATCGTTTCCATGAGAAATAATGGGAAGCACATCCCCTCCCGGAACATATTCAATGTAGTTCTCTGCGATTTTCTCCGTATATCCGGTATTCCAGTAGATTCCATTTGTCAGCTGTGTTTCCTCGCTGATGATTAACGATTTCCCATAGAGCTTGTCCCCCAAGCTGTCTGCAAATACAGTCCAACCTGTAAAAGCGCTGATAATTAAAGCCATTGCAAGCAGCAATGATATTCGTCTGTTTAAGTTTCTCATTTGATGTTCCCTTGTCCCCTTTTTAGTGGTCAGCTTAGCCTGTTATTTACTCGATCGTATATGTACCTTTTACCATGACCCAAATGTCCGTTGCAGCGTAGATGCCTCTGCCGTCATCTCTCGGAATCAATAGAAGGTGGTTCCTGGTGACTGCAAGGGTTCCCGGGAGATCCTTGCCTTCTGTCACGTCAGAGAGTCCGTCCTGCCCTTTGGCAATGGCAAGGGCCCCTCCGCTGCGCAGTATCAGCTCTGTTCCCTCTCCTCCGATCAGTGCCTTCCCCTGTTCCACGAAAACAGGTTGGAATACCGCTGCAGAAACCTCTCCTCCACTTTGTAGTGCTGCAATTTGCGCATCTACATAGCTCTTGGTCACCACCGGATCCTCCGGTGATCCCGGCTCATAACCTGCAGCCCCCACCGCCACAGTTGTGACGATGAGGGCCATAGCAACGATTAATACTATAACATTTGCTTTGTTCATGTTGCTTCTCCTTTGTGATTTCTTGCGCTCGTTTATCAGAAGTCCACGATACCCAAGCTGATGGTCAAAGCTTCATTGGTCCTTTCAATACTGTTGTCATCGATGTGACCAATTTTCTCTCTCAAACGTTTCTTATCTATCGTTCTCAGTTGCTCAAGCAGAATCACTGAATCCTTTGACAGCCCATGGCCTTCTGCCGATATCTCTACATGGGTGGGCAGTTTGGCCTTATTGATCTGTGAAGTAACTGCGGCCACGATGACCGTAGGGCTATATTTATTGCCAACGTCATTCTGAACTACGAGAACAGGTCTGACTCCACCTTGTTCCGAGCCGATGACAGGGCTTAAATCGGCAAAGTATATTTCACCTTTTTTTACTATCAAGTCATTCACTCTCTCTTCCGTACATTCCGGCGGGAATCCAACCCGTAACGGAAACTATATCAATTTTGCTTCGTACTCTTTCAGGTCTTCCAGGGACTCTCCCATACCTTCCTCAGCCAAATGCAAGTTAAGTTCTTTCATCTCCTCGTATCCCCGTATCAAATCAGTGCGTATACGCTTCTTCTTTTGTTCTGCGAGATAGAGGGCGAGAGTCTCTCTGATCAATTCACTCCTGTTAACCTTTTGTTCTTCCGCTATGCGATCTGCCTGCTTCAGCAATGAATCCGGCAGAGTAATGATAATTTTTTTCAGATTTGACATTTGCTCACCTCTTGCTTTCTCTTGTATATATATTTATATATCTAAACATATATACAGTATAGTTGTCGTGTCGCTTTTTGTCAAATCTTAAGAGTCTGTTATCTTTTGGATGGCAATTCCGATCATGGCTGCTATATCGGATGCAATCATTCCGTATTCACCCAGTGCTTTCGATGCAATATCTCCGGCGAATCCGTGAATGTATACACCGCAGGCCGCCGCCGCAAGACAGGAACAGCCTTGTCCTGCCAGTGCACCGATGATGCCGGACAGCACATCGCCGCTGCCTCCCGTGGCCATGCCCGGGTTTCCTGTCGTATTAATATATGTCTTTCCGTTTGGGGTTGCCACAAGGGTCCCTGCCCCTTTTAAGACGGTATTGGCACCAAATTGTTCCGTCAGGCGGCACACAGATCCTACTCTGTCGCTATTGATTTCAGCGTTACTGCAACCCAGGAGCCGGGCAGCTTCTCCCGGGTGGGGGGTTATGATTAACCGCTCTCCCGCAGCCTTTGCCGCCTCTTTCAAAGACCCGCTCCCCGCAAGCAAATTAAGCCCATCCGCATCAAGTACGATAGCGGGACAATTGCTTTTCAGTACTGTATGAATTAACGGTGCATTGGACAAATCATCTCCCAACCCCGGTCCGATAACAATTGCCTGGTATTGACCAAGCCGTTCCGGTGGAAGCGATCTGGATATACAAGTGGCTTCAGGTACGCCTACCTGCAGGATGGGAAAGAGTTCCTCCGGGATCGATACCCGTACCAGTCCGGCACCGCTGCGCAGTGCCCCTCTGGCGCTGAGGATAGCAGCTCCGGCCATACCTTTGCTTCCGGCTATGACCAGAACCTTTCCACAATCACCTTTATGTAGCTCCTTATCTCGCTTCTTGATGAAAGTATTGACAAAGGCTTCATTAATTAAACCGAGTTCATCCATTTTCTTCTCCACCTCATGTATATAATACGATGTTATTCTATCTTCTTTCCGCGCTTTCGTAAACCTTCTTGATTGCAAAGTAAAGAACTTGTCATATTGTATTTTTAGTCCCATCTGTACTTGCATCACGGCGAGGTTTCGGTTTATAATTATCTTTAGGCCTATTAGGGAATTTGGTTAATAATATCATGTTATTGGAGGTGAAAGTATACATGGATTCCGGCCCCAGTCCTACCGGCAAACGCACCGGCAAAAAATGTGCACATGTTCCTGCTTTCACGAAATCTCTTTTGGTTTTCTTTATCTGACAGAATTTCTCGTAAGCTCCGGATGGTGTGCGCCAAAAGCATTCTTTATAGAGTGCTATACTAAATGAGGAGGTACATGCCCTTGGAATACGATAGAGAAAAGCTGACAGAGGAAAGCATCTCTCTGATTATAGAATTAATGGAACAAAAAAATTATATTAAAGCGAGGGAAGAGCTCTTAAATTTCAACGAAGTGGACATCGCAGAAATCCTGGAGGATGTCATGGAGATTGCAGGAGTAGAGAAGACTATCGTGCTTTTCCGCACTCTCCCAAAGGATATTTCCGCTGAGGTTTTTTCATACCTGGATATTGAAGAACAGTTGACCATCATCAATGGTATTACGGACAAAGAGCTTCATTATATATTTGAAGAGCTGGCCTTTGACGACATGATCGACGTTCTGGAAGAGCTTCCCGCCAATATTGTAGATAAGATTCTGGAAAAGTCCACCAAAGAGGAAAGGAAGCTCATCAACACCTTCCTGAACTATCCGGATTACAGTGCAGGTAGTCTGATGACCCCCGACTATATCAGCCTGCAAATGGATATGACGGTTAAGGATGCATTAGCCTATATTAAAGAGGAAGGTATGGACAGCGAAACGGTCTATACCTGCTACGTGAAGGATAAGGGGCGAAAGCTTATCGGTATCGTCTCCCTGAGGTCTCTGGTTATCTCGGAAGACGGTGTTCGGATGCAGGACATTATGTTGACTGACTTTGTATCTGTCAATGTCATGGATGACCAGGAAGAAGTCTCTAACAAGTTCATTAAATATGGTTTCTTGGCGATACCCGTTGTGGATAATGAGAATCGGCTTGTAGGCATCATTACCGTCGATGATATCCTGGATATCATTGACGAAGAAACCACTGAAGACTTTCATAAGATGGCAGGTGTAACAGCATCTACGGAAGAGTATTTGGATATGAACGTCTGGAAACATGTGAAAAACCGGCTTCCATGGCTTGCTTTTCTTATGGTTTCCTCGATGATTACAGGTCTGATTATTACACAATTCGAGCTTCTTCTGTCCCAGGCGATTGTCCTTGTAGCCTACCTCCCCCTTCTCATGGGGACGGGGGGCAATTCCGGAGCACAATCTGCCACTCTTATCATACGCGGGATAGCTGTGGGTGATATCCTTTCCAAAGACGTCTGGCGCATACTTTGGAAGGAACTACGCATCGGTTTTTCAATAGGGTTCTCTCTCAGCATTCTCAACTTTACTAAGATCATTTTACTGGATGGCCAAAGCCCCATTGTTGCGCTTACAATATGCAGTTCAATGCTCCTGATTATTACAATGGCCAAGGCCATCGGAGGAACGCTACCCATGCTGGCAAAAAGGCTGAGAATCGACCCGGCGCTTATGGCAAATCCCGTGATAGCTTCCATTACTGATATGTTTTCAGTGGTAACTTATTTTTCACTTGCTTCCCTTATTATGGCGATATAAATCTCAGTATAGTATTGTAGCCGTAGACCCATCCGGCGAAAGGAGGAAAACATGAAAAAGGCAATCATTAATCGTACCATTGAAAATCTCAGAGAGAACGGCTTTACCGTCAAGTACTTTGAGGACAGCAACTCTGCCAAAGCGGCCATTCTGGATGAAGTTGCTCCGGATCAAAGCGTTGGTTTTGGGGGGTCAATGACCATAGCAGACTTGAAGATTTACGAAGCCTTAAAAGACAGAGGCAACCTTGTGTATTGGCACTCGAAAGCCAACGACAATGAGCACAGGAAAGACCTCTTAAAAAAA
>CAYLVS010000105.1:0-6172 GCA_964387185.1 uncultured Oscillospiraceae bacterium
ACAACAGCGGGGCAAGCGGTGCATAAGTTGCCGCCGGTCGTGCTCTTGAAGGATTCTTCTGTGATAAGCTTCGCACCTTCAGCAGTTTCCGATACATACTGAAATCCCAATTTCTTAAGGGCCGATGGAAGTCTGCCGCAGTTTTCAACTTCAAAAGCAGCAGCAAAAGAAGGTGCAATGCTAACCGCAACCTTTCGACCGGATGCAATAAGTTCCTTCACTTGATCCAAACTGGAGCGGATGGTCTTGGCTCCTTGGGGACATTCTCGGACACAGGTGCCACACTTAACACACAGTGAATCTTCTATGTATGCCTGCCCATCGGTCACACTAATCGCTTTAACAGGACATACCCTCACGCATCGGTAGCAGTCCTGACAGTTGGCAGTTACTGTATATACGACGTTTTTACTCTCTCTCTTCATGGGTTTTCCTCACCTCTTATGGTTATATTATACCCTCCAAACGGGGTGAGAATCAAGGTGGCTTTTTTTCCTCCCATTCGCTATAATAAATAGAAGAGGAGGCCGGAATCACAATGAAGAAACGACTAATCAGAGGGCTGATTCTCCCCCTATTGCTAATCTTCGCCACTTTCATCGGCATTACGTCCAATGATGAGCTTAACCTGCAGCCCGGACAAAGCGAAACCTATGATGTGGTTCGCGTTGTGGACGGCGACACGATCATCGTGGATATTGACGGCTCAAAGGAGCGGGTTCGTCTCATCGGCCTGGACTCCCCTGAGTCCGTGCATCATGACGAAGAGCGTAACGTAGAGTACGGAGAAATTGCTGCCGCGTTCACCACAGAGCAACTGGAAGGCAAAACCGTGACTCTGGAATTCGACGTGGAAAAGCGGGACCAGTACGACCGGCTTTTGGCCTATGTGTACCTGGATGGAAAGATGTTTAATAAGACCCTGCTCGAAGAGGGCCATGCAAAAGTGACCACCTACCCGCCCAACGTGCGATACGTAGATGATTTTGTTGCGCTACAAAAGCAGGCACAGAGACACGGTAAGGGAGTATGGGCAGAATGACAAATTCGTTGAAAATAGTGGCCTATATTGCGTATTTATCATAAAAGGATACAATCTGATCCATTAACTCGGTATCCAAGTTGAAGAGTTGGCTTTTATCAAGATGCTCATTCATATATTCCGTCTTGATTTCAGCCGTCAATTCTGTGTTCAAGGCTTAAAGGCGCTAATACAAACAGTACGAACAGGGTAATACATAGTACTATTACAATTGTCATCTTTTTCTTTAACATGATACAAACCTTCCATCCGGCCTCAGTTTTTCCTTAAGCTCTATAGGGTAACTTGTCGGATATAAAAACAGAGGTCACTTTTCTTTATATGGTTTTTTCCACAATGGACTCAGCGAAATATCAAGTCCTGTATAAATTGGATGGGAAACTATATCATCGTCCATCCCTGATGCAACCAAGGAGTAAACTCCGTCCCTTAATTGATAGCATTCAAGGGATTTATCTTCCGGGCTTACGATGAAGTAGTGTCCCACCCCTTCTCTTTGATATATCTGTAGCTTCTGTAGCCTATCCTTTCTTCGGCTGGATGGAGAAATCACTTCAACCGCCAGTGTAGGAGGCCCATCTATTCGATTTTCTTCAATAAACCCGTCTCTATCGCTGTCGATATAAATTAAATCCGGTTGCACAACTGAAATGTCCCCAAGAGTAACATCGAGAGGTGACAAGAAAACATAACCTTCGGGATCATGTTTTTCGAAGTAGGCATGCAACACTAAATGAAGTTTGCCAATAATACTCTGATGAATAATGCGAGGCGCAGGTTCTTTTACTAAATATCCATCTAATATCTCTAGCCTGAAGCCCGGTTCATCGGGCATTTTGAGATAGTCTTGATAGGTGTACTGCCCATCCTGTTTCGGCAGGTATTCAGCCCTCTGCTCCTTTAGCATATTCTGAGGGGCTAAGGCTGATATCACCGATTTCAGGTTATAGCGATACTGCTTGCTTCCAAGCTCAACAAACGGGATTCTGTTTTCTCTTGTGTATCTCCAAATGGTATCAACTGATAAATTGAGTTCTTTGGCAAGCACCCTTGCAGTTATTAAATCATTGTCTATCATGATATCCACCTCCGAAGCAAGGTATGATGATTTGACTTCACATGTTAATCATTGTTGCTATCATATCATGAAATATCAGTTGTTGTCAATTATTACAAACTATAATCAACCAAATATCGCTGTTACCAATTGACAGCAGAATCAATCTCAAGAGTGGACAGCTCAAATTGGAACTTCGCTCCCCCAGGCGTATTATTGACAACAAATATTTTTATATTATGCCGTTCGGCAATCTGTTTGGCAATAGAAAGGCCCAGACCGGTTCCGGTTTTGTTATCTTCCGACCTTGACTTGTAGAAGCGGTCAAAGATATAAGGAAGGTCTTCCTCGGGTATTCCCGGGCCCTGGTCCGCTATGGAAATCATTTGATCTTTCTGTGTGACGGTTACCTGCCCATTCTGAGGAGAGAATTTAACAGCATTATCCAGAACGATCATGAACATCTGGCGCAATCTGCCGTAATCCGCAGTTACATTACAGTTTCTGCTGTCCATTTCAAGCCGAATCTCCACTTTTTTATCCTGAGCCATCCTGGATGCACTCCTAATGGCATCCTCCAGAACATCTCCAATGCAGAGTTCCTCTCGCTCCATTTGAAAATCTGTATTTTGCAGCCTTGACAAATCCAGGAGGTCATTGACCAACCTCTGCAGATAGATGCTTTCACTCAACATCTGTCGATGGTAGCTCTCCACCTGGACAGGATCTGTCACAACTCCGTCGCAAAGAGCTTCTAGAGAGCCTCGGATTACCGTGACCGGAGTTCGCAGCTCGTGGGAGATGTTGGCAGTGAAACTGCGACGCAATTGATCAAGCTTTTCGCTCTCCCGGCTGGCAATATCCAACCGGTGACTGAGAACATCAATGGCCTTTGCAAGTTCTCCTATTTCATCCTTTTGACCCACTTTCGTCCTGACGGTATAATCACCGGTGGCAAGGCTCAGGGCCGCTTTTTTCATTTTATTCAGGGGACCCGTAAAAGAAAGGGACAGATAAATGGACAGAAACACAGCCAGCAGCAGGGCTATAGCTACACTGATGGCTAAAATCCGCAATCCATTTAGTATGGCATCCTTCATCCCTTCGATGGGCGAATGCAGTAGCAGGGCTCCCACCACCCTTTTTCCGGAAACTATGGGCGTGCCCACGGTGAGAGACGGCGTATTCATAAGATTACTGAAACTCTCGCTAAAGGTGGTCTTTCCCTGAAATACCTGCTCCACAAGAATCTCTGCATCCTCCGGAAAATCCGTGTATTGCCAGGGGGACCGGCCCATTTGTCTTACAGTCAAAAGTTCCAGATTCTCATCCACCACCCAGATATCTGACACGGTGATCTGGTCCATCAGCCGAAGATATGCAGCCAAATAGGCTTTCTGCCTTCCGCTTGTCATGTTATTGCCCATGCCCATGCCCATCCAGATGTCCGGATATTGGCTGGTATCGTAGACATCGGAAAGAGCGGAAGCAATAGAATTGGCGCTTCTTTCCAGCTCTGCTTTATGCATGTCCATTGTATGGCTTCGAAACAACGTAAAGAAAACGCCTCCTATGACCAATGCAAACAACAGGAGAGCAACGGAGAAGTATAAGAAAAGCTTGATGGCGATTTTATTATTCATTCGTCTTTTCCTCAAACTTATATCCTACGCCCCATATAGTGCGGATTTCCCAGTTAGGATGTTCGTGTTCGTCCAACTTGGCTCGCAGGCGTTTAATGTGCGAGTCCACAGTGCGGCTGTCCCCGTAATAATCATATCCCCACAGATTGTTGAGCAGGTTGTCTCGGGTGAATACTTTGCTCTTATTCTCTACGAGGGTCCAAAGCAATTCGATTTCCTTTTTCGTGAGTTCTAGAGATTGACCATCTATATACGCAGAATAATCGTCCAGACTTATAATAAGGTTATCGCAGATAATCTCCTGTTTTGAATCATTTCCCCGGTTGATTCTACGCAGGATGGCCCTGATCCTAGCCATAACTTCCGTCGGGGAAAAGGGTTTCACGATATAGTCATCCGCCCCGATGTCCAGACCCATAATCCGTTCAAAGTCCTCACCTCTCGCGGTAACCATAACAACAGGGATCATTGAAGTTTTACGAATCAATCTGCATACTTCGAAACCATCTATCTTAGGCATCATCACATCCAGCAGAACAATATCCGGTTTGTGTGATTCAAAAAGCATGAGTGCTTCTTCTCCGTCTCTCGAGATGATCACCTCATTGCCCTCTTTTTTAACATATTCCTCCAGTATAGAAGTGATCTGTTGGTTATCATCTGCAATCAAAACCGTAGCCATTTCGTTCCTCCTCCCACATGTGTTGACGGTTTCCTTCGATATCCCGCTCCGTTCTTTTTTCATCTAATTATATAATACAAACCGTTTGTGTCAAAAATATGTTGTTCAATTTATAAACCCGAATTCATAACAGGAAAAACACAATTTTGCCATAAAGAAAGGGTAACTTAAAACCATAGCATACTGGTGCTAACCATAAATGAATTCAAAACGAGGAGGTATTGATATGAAAAGAAGTAAAACATTGATTGCATTGACTGCTGTAGTCCTTTTGATTAGTGCATCTTCCGTCACGGCTATGGCAGCGTCAAATTACAACAGCCCTGCGGAGATACTGGCAGCTTTGACAGGGAAGAGCGTAGTGAGCATCCTGGAAGAAGGTTCAGAGACAAGTAAAAGCTTAGGGGCGATTGCTGATGAGGCCAATCAGCTGGAAGCATTCCGCTCAGAAGTTCTTGAGATGAAGAAGGATCGGTTGGAAGAGGAGGTCAAGGCCGGTACAATAACCCAAGAGAGAGCCGACGAGATCATCAAAGTTTTGGAGGAAAGACAGGCCAACTGCGGTGAAACCCGCCGGCAAATGGGAGCCGGCTTTGGCAGAATGAACGGAAACGGCTGGGGACTCGGAGGCGGTTTCGGAGGCTGCGCAGGCGGTTTCGGGTCAAATTAAGTTGAAACTCAACACAAAAGACCCCGCTGGTGGGGGTCTTTTGTGTTGGCACGCCAGGAGGGATTCGAACCCCCGACCTACTGATTCGTAGTCAGGCACTCTATCCAGCTGAGCTACTGGCGCACATGGATGCCTTCATGGCACGGAATTTATTATACAACATTATTTAGACTAATGTAAAGTGATTTCTATAAACAACATGACTTATACATGAAATATCGCAGAAAAACTATTTCAAGGCACAGGCCTGTATCCCGGATAAGGTTAAAGATATCTGTGAACCTTTTTGCAGTATTCCAGGTACTCCTTGCCGTAAATTTTCTTCAGAGAACCTTCTTCCCTCAACACCTGCCGATTAAAAAGCCATACGCCCACAATAAAGTATACAAATAGTATCCAATTTGGGATTATCAGAAATGTTCCCAACAAGACAAGCGCAAAAGCCACATAAAGAGGATTGCGGCTGATTGCAAACATACCTGTTGTCACCAGCGGGCCCGGTTGATCTTCATCTATTCCGACACGAAAGCTTGTTCCAAAAGAAATCAAACTTAATAAAAAAATTGTCAACCCCAGAAGACACAATGCGACACCGATCCAACCCGCAATGATGCTGTTGAACAGCTCCGATCCGAGAATTGGCCAGTGAAAAGTGCTTGCAAAAACAAGATAGAAAAACAGCATAGCAAATGGAGGAATAATATAGTCCTTCTTGTCCATTTCTCCGAATCGCACTGCTTTAATTCCCTTTTTCTTCATTAGGATTACACGCGATAACACGAGAATTGTAAGCAGGATTACTGTTATAACCGCAAAATACCTCTGCATATCTGATTACCCCATTTTCACGTACTATCACGAGAGCTCCGGCCGGTTGTATCATGTTAAGTCCCCTACTTAATAAATTCCTTACCGATGGAAAACGCTTTCTCAAGCATTATCCCAACGGCATAATAGGTGCTGGCTGCAGTGTCGTAGATCATGGGATCCGCCCTCACAATGTCGGGCATCCCATCCGCATCCAGGCAATCCTGATCAACCTTTATGTCCATAATCTCTCCAACGAATTGGATATGCT
>CAYLVS010000106.1:0-1509 GCA_964387185.1 uncultured Oscillospiraceae bacterium
TTTTAGGACAGTGCCCTCTATGTTGATTTGTTTTGTCCTATTTATTCTTATACGAGGTCGGTTTTGCTTGGACAAAACCACCTTTTAGGACACCTTTCTTAGTGTTGAAGACATTGTGTCCCTGTCCCTATGTCCGGCTTTGTTAATCGTTGATGTAAACTCGATCCACGTAGTTGCTGGTGGCAGCCTTCAGCAGACCGCCATAGGCCAGGGTAAAGGAGATCTCATCTCCCACTTTGTACTCCTTTTTCGAGCGGGTTACATCCATGATGAGGTGATCGGAGCTGGCCCCCAGGATATCGATGTCCGGATCTGTTGGCCACATGTTTTCCACATCCGCATCCTGTTTGCCGATGGCGAGGATAGCCCTCTTGATATTTCCCCTGTCCTCATAAACCGGGCTCATACCGAAGGCATCCATACCCACTTCACCGATGGGAAGGGATGGCTTGGTTTTCATTTCAATAATCTGGGCCTCCAACATGACGGCATCGCTGTTGGTTCCTGGAATCTGCTCTCCGTAGGCTGTTTCCTTTCCTAAAATGAATGCTTCTCCCAACCGCAAATTGTTAATGCCCTCTGGCAGCTCGCTCTTTTCAATCAGGTAAAGTGAGCTGGAGTTGCCCCCGGAGACTATGGGTAATTCTAGATCGTACTTCGCTCTGATTTCCTTTGCCAGCTGCGTCAGTATGGATAAGTTGTCGTGTTTTGGAATGATTGCACCGTAGCAGGTCAGGTTGACACCTAAACCAAAGAGTTGGATGTTGGACAGTTTTAGAACCTCTTCAACCATCTCATCGATGGCATCACGGTCCTGATAAAAAATGCCTTCTCTCAGATCTCCCAGGTCGATCATCAGTACGATTCTGTGGGTTTTATCTTGCTTGACAGCCTCTTCGTTGAGAAGTTGAATGGTGGACAATTCAGAATTAAAGCTGATATCTGCATACCGCACAACCTCTCCCACTTCTCTATGCTGCGGGAGGCGAAGGAGCACAGTGTCTTTCGGCAGATCATAGTAGTTCTTAATGTTTTGTATCCGTGAGTCGGCAAAATAATCTACTTGAGGGTGGTCGGCTATGAGCTCCGCCATCCGCCGGTCCGCGCAGAAGGATTTTGTCACGATCATGAGGGAGCAGTTGCCCTTTTTAACGAGGCTGCTCACTGCATCCAGATTCTGCCTCACCTTCTTCAAATCAAACACTAATCTTGGGTACATGCGTCTCCTTCCTTTCTTCACCACCACGAGGACTGACCCCGTGGCTGCTTCTTATGATTATTTACTTTTGTGTGCAAAATTTGTGGTTGTACATTGTGATTGACGTATATTTAAGTTTTTTGAGCAAAATTTGCGATAATACGCAACAAATTGTTAAATAATTACATATTATTGCGTAGAGATTGCGTACAAGTGAAAATTTTGCACAAAATCTGTGGTTGCTCTTCATTAATCCGTGTACAAGCGAAAAATTTGCACATCCAGGCAGAAGTGCCCCCACGGGGACAGAC
>CAYLVS010000106.1:1609-6119 GCA_964387185.1 uncultured Oscillospiraceae bacterium
GTGTACAAGCGAAAAATTTGCACATCCAGGCAGAAGTGCCCCCACGGGGACAGACCCCGTGGTTGATTTGGCTTTCACAGAGAGAGGCATTGTCACAGGTTCTATATCAGTTCATATTCTAAGCTTGATTCAAGGAAACAAACTGCAGCTTCCCTATACCGCTTTGATAGTACCCCGAGTGACGCCATGATATAGTCATTATCGACCAGAATTTTAGCCTCTGTACTTGGGAAAAGAAGCAATCCCGTCTCATTGTGAAGGGCGATGGACTCCATGATATGGATCCGATTGGGAAGGCGGGTCAAGGCACCGCCGGTTCCAATGATGTACTTAATTTGAGACAGATCCTTGCCTTCTGCCAAGGTAGATCTGCCCGACGGCCCGTAAACGTAGCGAATCCGCCCCCCGTGGCGTTCCGTAGCTTTGATTGCCGCTTCTTTCGTCAGACGCTCCACAAAGCGAACTTCATCCTCCGTTTGAGGTACAAATTTGTAGTCCTCCATAATCCTGTCGATGTCCAGACCCAGCTCTTCCGTTAGCTTCTCTCTGCCGATGCTATCAACGATATTTCTCATGTTGATATAAACGCCCAGATCACCTTCCACAGTACGTTTGGCTTTGGGTTCCGGACTGACCAGAATTCTGGAAATCTCCTCAGATCCCTCTGTTACAGAGTGAAGGTCTGTGGTGGCTCCTCCCACATCCAGGACTACCAAATCTCCCAAGTGCTCATATAACAACTTGGCACTTTCCATCACCGCTCCCGGGGTGGGAATGATGGGCCCGCCCACCATATCCCGAATGTGTTCCATACCCGGCGCCTGAATAATATGATCCTCAAACGCATCCTGAATCACCTTTCTGGCTGGCTCCACATTGAGTTCATCAATTTTGGGATACACATTTTCTACGATATAAAGAGGTGCTTTTGCTCCTTCAAAGATAAGGCGCATCTCCTCTTGATTCTCTATGTTTCCCGCATAAATAACTGGGATGGGAAGATCTAGGGAACGAATCAATTCTCCGTTATAAATTGCGGTGTCTCTTTCTCCGTAATCGACTCCTCCCGCAATCATGATTAGATTGGGGTGGATGTCTTTGATTTTCTGTAGGTCCGTCCTGCGCAGGCGACCTGCCGTCACCGAGTGGATGATGGCCCCTGCGCCCAAGGCGGCTTCCTTGGCCGCCTTGGCGGTCATGTCGTAGACAAGACCGTGGACGGTCATTTTCAATCCCCCTGCTGCACTGGAAGTAGCCAACATTTCTCCGTATTCAATGGAAGGCACTCCTTTGTTTTTACACAGATCGTCGATGGCTGCTCTTAAGCCAACGCGAACATCCCCATCCAATACGGATGTAGATGCCTGCCCCTGCCCGAAGAATACAGGTTTGTCTGAATTAATATTGTGAAACGCATTTACCAATGTGGTAGTTGAACCGATTTCAGCGACCAGAACGTCTATTTTCATTGTTTTCTCCTGAGTTTAATTTAAGATCCAAATCGAGCAACGCGATTGGGCTGGCAGGTCAGCGGCGCGTTGCCTATCTTTAGCCAAAGCAACGCAATTGGACCCAAGCGAGGCGCAAAGCGTTGCCTATCTTTAGCCAAAGCAACACAATTTAGCTGGTATGCTATCGAAGTGTTGCCTTTTTTTAGTTGGGGCAACGCCATTCGGCTAGCAGACCATCGGGGCGTTGCTTTTCCTTTTTTATGCACCAATCACTACTGCAGTGAACCTAAGTTTGGCAGAGAGCGGTTTCCGGACTCCTACAAGCCGAGAACCGCCCTCTGTCCACTCTATTTTACTTGTCGCCGCGCATCTCTCTCCTCTTTTCAATGAGGAAAGTGGCCACGTCAATCCCATGGCTGTTTCTTCCAAAACCTGCATCTATACCGGTTTTCAACGCATTTTCCGGAACGACCTGCGTTCCTCCTGCCGCAATCATGATCTTGTCGCGGATTCCTTTTTCAATAGCCAACTCGTGGATTCTCTTCATGTTCTTATAGTGGATATCGTCGTGGCTGATGATGGTGGAGGCAAGGATGGCATCAGCCTTCAGTTCAACAGCTGCGTCGACCAGTTTCTCTACAGGCACCGACGTTCCCAGATAGTGAACCTCAATGCCGAACCGTTCAATGCCACCATGCTTAATGTCGATAATCTCCCGCAGCCCTACGGAGTGTTCGTCTTCCCCGACGGTACCGCAAACGATCTTGAGCGGATGCTTTTCCACATCCTCGCGGATCTCATCATCGGAGAGCACGTGAGGTTCCGGAGGAATGACCAGCTTATCCAAATCCACATGGAATGGAAGTCGACCCTTCAGCTCAACGCGCGTACCTTCCGCTTCCTGCATGATTTCGCGGTTGATGACTTCCGGATCCTCCAGGTTCATCTTCCTAGCAAACTCAAGAGCCGCAACTTCTGCAATTCTTCTGTTTGCAGGTATGAACATATTCACCATAACCGTGCCGTCTGCCGCCCATTCCATCTCGGGCTTCAGGAGGTTGGTGTTTCTGTATTTCTTGGTTTCCTCGAGGCGAACATTGACGTTATCCACATCATCCAGTTCATCAATGTAGACGATCTTGTCCGGATTCTCGAAGGTGCAGCCACCGATGAGGGTAGCAGGGTCGTCTACTGCCGCCGGATCGTATTGGGATACATTGTTATAGCCGAAGTGAGCGGTGACCGGCGCAAAATAATCATCATCCCGCTCGTAGACGGAGTTATTGCCTACGCCACCGTCTGCTTTACGGGCGATACCGTCTCCGTTCCGCTCCGGATAATTCCCGGAATCCACGAAGAACCCTTCTTCTACGGCATTGAAATAACCACCGCTCTCAATGATTTCCTCCATAAAGAGGCAGGCTCTCTCCTTGATCTCTCTGGTCTTCTCCCGAAGAGGGCCGTCATCCTTGAGCTGAATCATATCCATAAGGCCGTCCATGCCGATCAGCGTCTGCTTGGCAGTATCACAGGCTTCAATGTTGTAGATATGCCAGGGAACGTTTCTTCCTTCATCCGGCGTAATGGTGGATTGAATGTCCGCCCTTGTAAGCTTTGAAATCAACATGTTGAGCACGTGGGTAACGGTAGCTTCCCTTGCGGAAGCCTCCATGTATTTGGTATTCATCTGGGCTCTCATCCGGTACCTGTCACAGAAATCCCGAAGGGCAACCGCATAGGGCAGGTCCATAAATACACATGGAGCCGGTGGTGCTGTGGGAGGAACCGTAGACAAGCAAATATTGGTGGCTTTTATTCCTGCTTTTTCAGAGAAGAGGCTGTTGATGGCATGCTGGACGATGAGCTCTGGCATTACTTTCCAGGCTTCTCTTGCTGTAGCATTGGCATTGTGAGCGCCGTCGATCTGTGCAATGTCTGCCCAGGCTAGGATCTTCTTGGATTCGCAGGCGTCCACAAAGGAACGGACCATATTGATGTTACGATACAGCACGTTGTATTGGGGGTCCTGGTGAGCACCGTTGATGCCCTCCTCAGCAAACATGACAGCCACTTCCGGACCGGCAACGCCGGATACATAGGAATGGTAGTTGATTGGTCTTCCCACTTCATCCTCGATTATGTCCAGCGCTTTCCGCTGCGCCCTGACCTGTTTACGTGTAATGGGCACGCCACCCACACCTTGTGGTGTTCCTTCGATAAGCCCATCCATGTGGGACTGTCCGGCGGTACGGATGACCATGATATGGTCGGCCCCGTGCCATGCGGCCATTCTCATTCTGCGAATATCATCCTCGAAGCGCCCTGAGGCGATTTCCGTTGTGATGACCGGTTGAGGCTGAGGATCGATATGGTTGAAGTACTTGGAAGAGGGCAGCCCGACTCCGTTTTCCATGGGAGTGGTAGCATCCCGATACGTAAATGGGCCCATTTGCATGCCCGGTTCTACAGTTCTCCAAGTCCATCCTCTTCTCTTTGGTCTGTACCGGTCCAGGTCTTTCAGGATGTATTCAACGTCTAGTTTTTCATTATGAATCAAATTCTTATCGCTCATCTCATGCACCCCCTTAACCCCTGAATAGGGCTACGGCTTCATCCCAGCCCTTACCCTCTGCCAGCATGCTCCCGGCTTCCTTAACGGAAATGCCTTTTGCCTTAGCCAGCTTATATACGACGTGTCCGGCGCCTTTTCCTATCAAGCCTTTATCCATACAGCCTTGTACGATAGGCTTTGCGTCCAGTGACGAAATGCCCATGCGAAGTAGCACGGATCTCTCGATGGATGGGGTTGTATTTTTCTTCCCAAGTTCAAGTAGCGGATCCACCGCTTGCTCAGTCAGCTGCCAAAAGCGCTCATAAAGTTCTTGGTCGGTGAGGTTTGCCAGATGTTTGCGTCTTTCTTGAAAGTCATCTGCTCTTTTCATCTTTTTTCCTTTCTTTCCTCGTCGGAGCGAACTGTGCGTAATTCAAAACACCTTTGCCTTCTTGGTGTTTTTCATCGCTACGTTACTCCTCCCCTTCCCCACAAAGCGTTCCGCCTT
>CAYLVS010000107.1:0-6102 GCA_964387185.1 uncultured Oscillospiraceae bacterium
TGACCAGCAACGAAGCGCTGAATCTGGAGGAAATACCGAAGTCCATCGCCGTAATCGGCGGGGGCGTCATCGGCATTGAATTCGCATATTTCCTGGCTTGCGCAGGAAGCAAGGTCACAGTGATCGAATTCCTAGACCGCATACTGCCTATGGTGGATGAAGAGATTACCGATCAGGTGGCTTACATGCTACAGGAATTAGGCGTTGAAATCCATACCGGTGCCAAGGTGACTGAAGTTTCCGCAGATGCGGTGATCTTTGAGAAAGGCGGCTCTGTATACGAGCAGAAGACGGGCCATGTTCTCATGGCTGTAGGCAGAGCGCCAAGCCTCAGTGGTGTGCCCTGTGAAGCTTTAAGAATTGAGACTTCAAGAGGTGCCATTGTCACCGATGACACATTGAAAACTTCCGTTGACAACATTTACGCCATTGGAGACGTGAACGGAAAAGCCATGTTGGCTCATGTAGCCTCTATGGAGGCTGCGGTAGCCGTTAAGAATATCTGCGGCAAATCCGCTCACATGGACTATGATAAAGTGCCCAGTGCCATATATGTGAATCCGGAAATCGCTTCCGTAGGACTGACCGAGGCGCAGGCCAGAAACAAATACGGTGAGGTCAAGGTCGGGAGGTTCCCGCTTTTCGCCAGCGGAAAGGCCAAGGTGGAGGGTGAAGAAAAAGGCTTGATCAAGGTCATTGTCGAGCCCAAGTTCAACGAAATCCTGGGAATCCATCTCTACTGCGTACATGCAACGGAAATGATTGCGGAAGCCGTCGCTGCCATGACGCTGGAAGGAACAGCAGAAGAGATGACCATGGTAATTCATCCCCACCCCACGGTATCGGAAGCGCTCATGGAGGCTTTTGAGGCTGCGGTGGACCAGGCCGTCCATTTTCTGTAGCGAACCGTGCACAAAGTGACAGGATGGCACATTAAGACCTTTCGTGAATCCAAATGTCACACGCTGTGCCAACCGGTAAAAATACAGGTTGCAGGATATAATAATGATAAGTACTGAAAGCCCTAAGAAATCAATGAGATTCGTGATTGATAAAAGTTTGGCATAGTACTTGCTTAAGTTAAGATATGACTGGGAATAATAATAAAACTATTCCCGGTGACATCATAAAGACAACATATTATATGAGGAGCAAAAGGAGAGAGAAGAATGATTAACAAAAAAAGAACAATCGCATTACTGTTGAGCTTAGTAATGGTTTTGACTCTGGGCCTGGCAGGTTGCGGCGGTGGTTCTGATGACCCCGGAACCGGAGAAGACCCCGTTGGTGAAGTTTTCGAATTCAAAGTTGCCCATCTTCAGAACGACGGAGATGCAGGTGCAGACGCTATCACCTATCTTGGAGAACTTCTAGAAGAAAGATCGGAAGGAAGAATTGATGTAACCATCTACGGAAGCAAATCCATGGCCGGTGGTGACACAGAGCTCGGAGAAATCGTTCGTCAGAATACCGTTCAGATGGTACCCGTTCCCACTCATACACTGGGTGCTATGGCTGACATCCCTCAGTACAAGGTCTTCGAATTCCCATACTTGTTTAGTTCCTGGGATGAAATCTACACTGTTCTCGATAGTGACTTGCACAAAGAATGGGCTCAGGTCCTTGCAGATCAGGCCGGTGTTGTAGTCTATGATGGATTGGTTAAAGGCTGGCTGAGCATCGGAACCAAGAGCGGCCCCATCAATACTCCCGCAGATCTGGCAGGACAAAAGATCAGAACTATGTCCACTGACATGCAGATGGGTCTGATTAACTCCTTGGGATCCGGCGCAACTATCGTCGCCTACGGCGAACTCTACACAGCGATTCAGCAGGGTACTGTTGATGGCGCATTGACAGCTACATCCCTGTTTGAGTCAGATAGATTCTGCGAAGTTATCGATCACTTGGCCGTTATCAGAGCAACAGCTCACTTCCACCTTCCTGTAGTAAACAAAGCATGGCTTGATTCTCTGCCCGAAGACCTTCGTGCAATCTTTGATGAAGCGATGGTAGACTACGTAGCAAAAGCTCGTGAGTTGGAAGAAGCCGCTGATGCACAAGCCATAGTAGATCTTGAAGAAGTTGAAAACGTTGATGTCAGAGAATACACTGATGCAGAGCTGGCTCCCTTCAAAGAAGCAACAAAGGCTGTTTGGGATGAATTCTATAATCTTCCCGGCGAAGGCGTCATGGATGAAGTCCTGACATTGCTCGGAAAAGAAAGGCCGTAACCACGAGTTGCTCAAGACAATTAGCATCTAGTTCGTTATTAAGAAAGCATTTAAGACAGCCGGCCAGCGGAAGGACTGCATGGGTTTGACACAATATGGATCTTCTGACGGCTGTTTTAAATATAGAAAATCATCTGAACCACTGTAATACTTAAGGCGGTGAGAACTTGGAAAAAAAAGAAAAATGGTACAATGATATTGAGGCGAACCTTTGTGTAATACTAGCACTTGCGATGCTTGTGATTTTATCACAGCAGGTTTTCTCAAGGTACATTTTGGGCACGACCGTCGGCTGGGCGGATGAAGCAGCGCGATATATGCTCGTTTGGTTTGCGTACTTTGCTGCATCTGTTGCAATCTTCAAGAATGCCCACATCAAGATCGATGCTGTTCTGGCCTTGTGGCCAAAAAAAGTAAGACCCTATTTAAAATTATTCAGCAATGTCGTGTTCTTTGTTTATTGTATTGTGGTAACGTATTTCAGTTACAACCTGGTCATGGATATCCGAGCTTCCGGGGGAATATCTCTTGGAATGGGCATACCCATGTGGGCGGTATATGCAATTATACCCTTGGGACACATACTCTGGGCATTGCGGTTAATCCAACTTGAAATAAGATTAATCAAGA
The DNA here is from genome assembly GCA_964387185.1 of uncultured Oscillospiraceae bacterium. Lineage (GTDB taxonomy): Bacteria > Bacillota > Clostridia > Peptostreptococcales > Anaerovoracaceae > UBA1426. The sequence continues at coordinate 2,865 of CAYLVS010000107.1, forward strand.
ATCCCGAACTGCTTCAAGACAAAGAGGAGACCGACGATGAAACTGTTGAAGCAGCCATCAGAGCGAGCAAGGAGGTGAGCAAGTAATGGAAGGATTGATACTAATTGGTATGTTTTTAGCGATTCTCTGTTTCCATGTACCTATCATGATTGCTCTGGGAATGGCAAGCGTTATTTACTGTTTGGCAACGGGGACTGTTCCCATTGACATGATAACCAACACCTATTTCACTTCCATGGACTCCTTCCCCTTAATTGCAATCCCGTTCTTTATCCTGGCGGGTGACCTGATGATGCAGGGCGGAATTTCCAAGAGGTTGATCAACTTCTGTCTGTCACTTGTGGGAATGGTAATGGGTTCTCTCGGCATGGTTACCGTTTTGGCCAGCATGATCTTTGCTGCTGTTGCAGGTTCGGGAACTGCTACCGTTGCCTGTATCGGAGGAATGACAATTCCTGAAATGTTGAGACAGGGTTACGACAGAGGCTTTGCATGTGCCCTGGCTGGAACGGCCGGAGCTTTAGGCCCTATCATCCCTCCCAGCGTCGCCATGATCCTTTACGGCGTCATTTGCGGCGTATCGATAACCGATTTGTTTATAGCAGGTGTCGTCCCCGGTATCATGATGGCTGTTGGCTTGGTTCTTTTAGTCCATTTCGTAGCCAAGAAGAATGGATACGGCGCAAACGTATTGGAGGATGCGAAAGCGGGTAAAATCACATCTGTGGGAAAATCCTTCAAAGAGTCCATATGGTCTCTGTCTGTCCCGGCTATTATTCTGGGCGGAATCTACAGCGGTATTTTCACACCCACAGAGGCTGCCATTGTGGCTTGTGATGTTGCACTTATTGTAGGTATCTTTATCTACAAGGAGTTCAAAATTAAGGACATTCCTGCCATTATCAGAAGGACAGCTGTAACAGGCGGAACTGTCATGCTTCTGGTTGCCACTGCTACAGCGTTGGGTAGACTTCTGACCGTTGAGCAAATACCCAACAAGATTGCAGAAACCATTATTGGCGTTTCGGATAACAAGATTATCATTCTTCTTGTTATCAATCTATTCCTTATAATCGTAGGCATGTTCATGGAAACCTATGCAGCTATTATCATTCTGGCTCCTATCCTGCTGCCTACGGTAGTAAACGTTGGAGTGGATCCGCTGCACTTTGGTATGATTATGGTATTCAACCTGACCATCGGGCTGTGCACTCCTCCTGTGGGCGTCAACCTTTTCATTGCATCACGAATAGGAGAGTGTCCTCTGGATCGAATGATAAAACCCTTATTGCCTATGCTTGGGGTATTGTTGGCCGTACTGATGTTGATTACCTATGTCCCTGCGATCTCCTTGACCCTGCCGGCCTTACTCCGCTAAGGAAAGGCGGTTAGGAGCGGAGCATTGATTTAAACTAGCTTCTCCTTAATAATAACTTATAGAAGCGGCCTCCACGAGCTTAATTCCTCGTGGAGGCCGCTTCCATATTTTTGGAAGCAGGGGGACGGTTCTTTTGCTTCCTTTGCTCTTAATTTTTATAGCAAAGGAAGCAAAAGAACCGTCCCCCTGCTTCCTTGGTTCTATCCAAAATTAGTATATTTTTACGCATTTTTATATGGTTGACTTGATTAAATGATAGTTTTTTTGTATAATATTAAGCGGTGTCGCAACAAATACTTCATAGATATATGAACATCAATTTTCATGGCACAACACACGTTGGATGTATTACTATAGATAGTTCTAAAAGGAGAAAAACATGGCAAAAAACAAGATGAAAACAATGGACGGCAACACGGCTGCGTCGTATGTGTCTTACGCGTTTACCGATGTTGCGGCGATCTACCCCATTACACCCTCTTCTACAATGGCAGAAGTGGTTGATGAATGGGCGGCCTACGGAAAGAAAAACATCTTCGGACAAGAGGTGAAGGTTGTAGAGATGCAATCTGAGGCAGGAGCAGCAGGTGCTGTTCACGGTTCTTTGGCAGCGGGTGCTCTGACCACCACATACACCGCCTCCCAGGGGCTTCTCTTGATGATTCCGAATATGTATAAGATAGCCGGTGAACTCCTCCCAGGCGTTTTCCACGTTACTGCCCGTACACTGGCGGCACACGCCCTCTGCATTTTTGGTGATCACTCCGACGTTATGTCAACCAGGCAAACGGGTTTTGCCCTATTGGCATCCGGTTCGGTTCAGGAAGTAATGGATTTGGGCGGCATCGCTCATCTGGCAGCCATTAAGAGCAGGGTACCTTTCCTGCATTTCTTTGACGGCTTCCGCACCTCACATGAAGTTCAGAAAATCGAGACCATCGAGTATGAGGACTTTGAGAAAATGCTGGATATGGATGCAGTGAAGAAGTTCCGTGACAACGCCTTGAATCCGGAGCATCCCGTCATTCGGGGAACCGCTCAAAACCCGGATATCTTCTTCCAGGCAAGAGAAGCCTCCAACAAGTTCTACGAAGCCGTACCGGCCATCGTGGAAGACTATATGAACAAGATCGGTGAAATCACCGGCAGAAAATACAAGCTCTTTGATTATGTGGGAGATCCGGAAGCAGAGCACATAATCATTTCTATGGGCTCTGTCTGCGATACCATTGAGGAGACCATCAACTATTTGATGGGCCAGGGACGGAAAGTCGGCCTCCTGAAGGTTAGACTGTACAGACCCTTTGCACCTGACTACCTGAGAGCCGTTATGCCCAAGTCTGTAAAACGCATTGCTGTGCTGGAACGGACGAAAGAACCCGGGGCCCTCGGCGATCCCCTCTACATGGACGTAAGAACAATGTACTATAATGACAAAGATGCTCCGGAAATCTACGGTGGCAGATACGGCCTCGGCTCCAAGGATACCACACCGGGGCAGATTGTTGCTGTCTATGATAATCTGGCAAAGGAAGAGCCCAAGGATCAATTCACTATCGGTATTGTGGACGATGTGACCCACAGCTCCTTGGAAACGGTAGAAGGAATCCACACAGAACCGGCAGGCACCATTCGCTGCAAGTTCTGGGGTCTTGGTTCCGACGGCACGGTAGGCGCCAACAAGAATGCCATCAAGATTATCGGCGACAAGACAGACTTGTATGCTCAGGGTTATTTCTCCTATGACTCCAAAAAGTCCGGAGGCGTCACTGTATCCCATCTTCGTTTTGGAAAAGAAAGAATTCAATCGCCTTATTTGATCAATCAAGCGGATTTCGTTGCCTGCCATAACCAGGCCTA
>CAYLVS010000108.1:0-3636 GCA_964387185.1 uncultured Oscillospiraceae bacterium
ATGCCTTTATGCTTCTTAAGCTCCTCGGGGTTTACTTCCGGAACAACCAGAGGAACTTCCGGGTTCATCCTCCATGCACTGCTGTTATCCACAACTACACAGCCTTTTGACGCTGCGATAGGTGCAAATTTCTCACTGACAGGGCCTCCTGCCGCAAACAGTGCCAGATCGATACCGCTGTCGAAAGATGTTTCTGTCAAGGCCTGTACCACGTAGTCCTTACCTTTAAAGTTAATGACTGTTCCTGCTTCACTGGGGTGAGCCAAGAGCACGAGATCCTTGAAAGGGAACGCTCTTTCTTCAAGAATTGCCAGCATGGTAGAGCCTACTTTTCCTGTTGCCCCTACAACTGCTAAAACTGGATTATTCATTTTCATAATACTCCCTTCCTTTACTTTTCATACGTTAATATTGGTAGTTATAATGCCATTGTATCCTTTGTTATTATTATATCATTTTACTGTGTTCCTTGGAAATACCTCTGCAACAGGATGCTATCCCCTCTCATGAACAACAGATATTCCCAGACACAAAATTAGCCAAAAATGTTTGCTGGAGCATGCGTTTGAACATGCTCCAGCAATCAAGATGGAGGAGGTTAATTATCTGTAAATCAACTTTCTCGGATAATGTGCGAAGGTCTCATGACCTGTTTCTGTAACATAGAACGCTTCGCTGATCGAGACTCCAAAATCTTCAAAGTACATGCCGGGAATGCAGTGGAAGGACATGTTCGGCTGCAGTATTGTTTTGTCTCCTGCACGGATGCTGGCTGTGTGCTCACCCCAGTCAGGCGGGTAGTTCAGACCTGTCGAGTAGCCGATTCTGGCCTCTTTTTCCAAGCCGTGCTTTGCAAGGGTCTTCCGGAAAGCCATTTCCATTTCTTCAAGATAGATACCGGGTTTTACCACGTCCAGAGCTGCCTCCAACCCCTCAACGGCGATCTTGGCAACATCTTCGACTTTCGGATTGGGTTTGCCCACAACGACGGTTCTGGCCATAGGCGAATGGTATCTGCGGTAACATCCCGCAATTTCAATTGCGATAACGATATCCTCCGGATACCGCTCATCGTTCCAGGTAAGGTGAGGTGCGCCTGCTGTTTTCCCGGCAGGGAGCATAGGAACGATACTGGGATAGTCGCCACCAAATTCATCAGTGCCCTTGATATTGGCTGCATAAATCGCTGCCACTACGTCATTTTGCCGCACGCCCGGGGCGATGGCATCTGCCGCAGCCTGAATCGTTAATTCAGCCAGTTTGCCGGCACGCTTCTGGTATGCAATTTCCTGATCGGACTTAATGATCCTGACCCAGTTGACAAGGACGTTTGCATCTTTAAATGTTGCGTTGGGAAGATTTTTCTTCAGGCTCTCATAAGCAGCAGCTGTGAACCAGTAGTTGTCCATCTCTACGCCGATTACCTTGTTTGCGCATCCCAATTCTTCAATGACTTCCGCAAAGCGTTCCATGGGATGATGTTCCGGATTATGTACCATGGTATCACTATAAGCCCTGACATGGGCCTCATCCAAATAAGTTGTCTGTACTACGCCGGTAAAAGCATCCATATATCTTCCGACAAAGATTGGCATTTCGTCGGTGAGCGTGACGATAACTCCCTGATGCACATAGAACGACCATGCATCGTGGCCTGACAGATAGCACATGTTTGCCGGGTCTGTTACCAGGAGCAGATCAATTCCTTTTTCGGACATAGATTGTTGCGTTTTCTTCATCCTAGCAAGGTATTCGCTTTTTTCAAAATACATTTTTGTGCCCTCCATTTTGCACTCTATATGAGAAATGACGGATTTGATTAAATTTTCTGACTATGTTTATAGTATCAGTAAATGCTGACGGGTAATATCGCCCACAGGGATTGTTTATTCCCCCCCCGTGTGGTAAAGGCCCTGTTCCGGTTTCTTTAGGAACCGTTTGAGCAGAGTGTCGTCCTGAAGGATGACGATTGATAACAAGACCAGTATGACACCCACAAGCTTCATGCCGAACATCTCCTGTCCGAAAATCAGATAAGCACCAATCGCAGCCACCGGAACCTCGATAGTGGCTATGATGGATGCCTTTGAGGACTCGATGTTATAGGACAGGCCGGTGGTGAACAGGGTGTAGGCCAATGCAGTGGGCACGGTGCCCAGCAATAAAATGTTGACCCAGAACCAAATGTCGAATTCCAGTTGGAATGCGGCAAGAGGGTTGGAAAAGGAAAGGGATAATATGAAGGCAATCCCAAAGGTATAGATCAGAATCGTGAGCTGCTTATAGGTTTTCAGAAGCTTTTTGCTCAACAGGTTCATGATTGCATAGCACAATCCGGTAAACAAACCGAGAAGTATGCCGATCACATCCGCCTCCAGAACCCCCATCGAGCCTCCGGTAGACGTCAGGAATGCACCCACCACGCAGATCGCTACAGCGATAATCTTGATTGCAGTCAGCCTTTCCTTGAAAGCAACCCGAGCGATCAAGAGAACGAACACGGGAGCGGTATACATCAGAGATACCGTAGTTGCGATATTGGTCCGCTCAATGGCAGCATACATGGCCAGATTGTATAAGATGTGACATACAATAGCCATGAAAACCAGATACAGAAATCCTTTCCGATCGATTCGCAGAAGCTGCCTGTCCTTGAAAAATGCACACAGGAATAGCGTCACAAAGCCTACGATCATCTTCCACGAGACCAAATCCTGGGACCGCAGGCCATGATCCAATATGTATTGGATGTATAGAAAGCCCGTTCCCCATAGGGTTCCGCTGAGAGCCACAAGGAGATAACCTTTAAGTTTTTCTGGAAAATCCATTAATTGTTTCCCATTTGCCTTTCTTGTATTTCGATCTCTCCTTATCGGCCCAGACCGAACATTAAATCGTGATACCGGCGCCTTCTTCCGCAGATCTGCAGAGCTGGGCGTAGATGTGCATCATACCTTTCTTGATCTTCGGTTCCGGCTTGACCCATCTGGATTTTCTATCTTCCATCTCCGCATCGCTGATATGAAGTGTAAGGGTCGCTTCTCTGATATCCACAGAAATAATGTCCCCTTCTTTCACAAGGGCAAGAGGGCCTCCTTCATATGCTTCCGGTGTCACGTGACCGACAATGGGCCCATGGTTAAATCCGGAGAATCTGCCGTCCGTAACCAATCCTACAGATGAATCCAGTCCGCGAGCAACAAGAGCGTCAGTGGTCAGCATGATTTCCTTCATACCGGGCGCGCCTTTCGGCCCTTCATAGCGGATGACAATTACATCACCGGGCTTGATTTTACCCTCCATGACCGCCGCAACGCCGTCCTGGTCTCTGTGGAAAATCCGGGCCGGCCCTGAGAATTTCTTCATATTCTCGGGAACGGAAGAAGACCGGATGATCGCGCTTCCAGGAGCGAGATTGCCCCTTAGAATCGTCAGTCCGCCGTCTTTATTAATGGGGTTTTCCAGGCTCCTTATTAAGTCCGGATTCAAGTTTTTTGCTTTGCCGACTTCGCCCTGTTCCACCAGGGCGTTGTCACGTTCGGACGGTGTAATCATTGCGCACCTCCCAGCACGGCCATGATTGCCGCCAGTTTCGCGGCAACGTCTGCATTGGTGTTCGGATCGCCCGCGTTGACG
>CAYLVS010000108.1:3646-6051 GCA_964387185.1 uncultured Oscillospiraceae bacterium
CTTCTAATCAAGTCCGTATTCAGGTTATTCGCTTTGCCTATTATCTCTCTCATCGTCTCTCCCGAAACGCACTTAGCATCCAGGTTCAATAGAGGTGCAAGTTCCTTCATCATGGCCGGTACACCACCGGCATTATGGAAATCGACGACGCTGTAATTCCCGGAAGGTTTGACTCCGCAGATACAGGGAACTTCTTTTCCAATTCTCTCAAAGTCATCAATGGTGAGTTCCACTCCCATCTCCCTTGCCAACATAATCAAATGTAGGATTACGTTAGTGGATCCGCCCATGGCGATATCCGTGGTCACTGCATTCAAGAAAGCTTCTCTGGTGAGAATGTCACTGAGGCGAAGATTTTCGGAAACCATTTCTACAATCCGCTTTCCTGCTTTTCTGGCTGCCCTCAGCTTATCCGCATATACAGCAGGAATCGTGGCAGTATGAGGTGGAGTGATTCCCAGAACTTCCATCATAATCTGCATGCTGTTAGCGGTTCCCATGCTGGCACAGGCGCCGGGACACATGCAGGCAGCGTTCTCAACTGCCATTACTTCAGGAGAATCAGGGTCCTTACCTATCGTCATAGGTGCCACATCGCATGGCAGAAGGTCAACACCTTTATGTTCAATCGGCAACATTGGGCCTCCGGTAAAGATGATAGCGGGAAGGTTCATGCGAACAGCGCCCAGGCATACACCGGGAATGATATTGTCGCAGCTTGCCAGTAAAATCAAACCGTCAAACTGATGCACTGTTGATACGTATTCGATGCCCATTGCTACGGCATCTCTGCCTGCCAACTCAAATTTCAGCTCTTCTTCACCGACGATCATGTCTCCGCAAGTCGACGGTGCTCCAAATTCGAAGGGAATTCCACCGGCAGCCCACACGCCCTGCTTTATCACTTCCACGTATTTTTCCAGATGGGTGTGGCCGGGTGCGCCTTCGTTGTAAGTATTGACAATGCCGATGTGCGGTTTATGCTGAATGTCCTCATCACCGAAACCGCATCCCTTCAGCATAGCTCTTCTCATAAGCGCATCTGCTCCGATAAATTTCTTATTCATTATAAAAAGCCCTCGTATTTCTTTTTGACAACCGCGGAGAAGACGTGGTCAATCATGGTAATGAAGTCAAACACCGGGAGTCCTGTTGCTTCCTGTACTGCTTTGCCGTAAGGCGGCAACATGCTGCACTCCAGAAGAATCGCCTTGATATCAGGATTTTCTTTTACCATGTTAGTCGCAATTTCCACTACTTCCGCTTCTACCAGATCTGAATCGAATACACCGGTCTCCTCAACGCCATATTTTGAGAAGTTCTCTGTATTTTCAAGACCTCTCACAATTACGTTTGTGGGGTCCATATTGACTGCATCAAAAAATGTCTTGTCCAGGCTTCCGGCCACTGCACTTAGGATACCTACTTTTTTACCTTTACCTATAATTGTGGAAATAAAGGGTGCCTGCAGCAAGCTGGACAGGAAAACCGGAATATCTAATTCCTCGGATACCTCTTTTTGGAAGAGGGCAAAGAAACCGCAATCTGCTGTAATCGCCCGAACTCCCTCAGTTTGAAGCTCTTTTGCTGCTTTGAGCAGGATCTCCAGAGCGGTTTTATCTTTGTTAAGCAATCGGTCAAAGGTCAGACCTTCAACGAGCTTGTACCTGACAGGATAGTTATATGTGGATGCATTTCCAACATCACCGGGGATAAACGGAGCATAAAAGTCTAAAAGCAGGATACCGATTGCTTCTCCGTAGTTCATTTTACCCGGTTGCGCTTTGTATAACATATTATCCTTCTCCTTCACATTTTTACCAGTTCAGTTACTAAAAACTACGCATCTTAGCTTAGGAGAGATTATTCTTATTTTTTTAGAATAATCTCTCCCGGTTGTTAAGTCTTCAATGGAGCTTATTTGTAATTGTCAATTTCTGAATAGTATAGATCTAAAATGTCTCCGGCTCTCGGTCCGCCATTTTCTCTGTAATAATCGTAGACCGGCTGCGCGTATTCGAAGAATACCGCTCTCTCTTCCTCAGTGAGGTTTACGATCTCGATTAAGTTTTCACTTTCCCATCTTTCGAGAATCGCATCGTCATCTTTGGACAGGCCTGCGGTATATCTTTCACTGGCTGCCGCATCGGCATCGATAATAATCTGCTGCATTTCTGCACATTACCATACGGGACAGAAATATTTCAAAATACTCCATTACAGCGCTGATTTCGGTGTCTACCTGAAGCTCCAGTATAACTGTTTTTTCTGCCGCATCGGTAATCAGCTTGGAATGATGTACCGCATAGTTTACTCTGTCATGAATATCCTCTGACAGCTTTGTTTCATTTCTATTTTTGTATCTTACTCTGCTCCTGCGAACATCGGACTTATCTGCCAAAATC
>CAYLVS010000109.1:0-5945 GCA_964387185.1 uncultured Oscillospiraceae bacterium
CGGCAAATCGCCCAGGAAAAATGCAACCCCCTCCCCTCCGGCGTGCGGGAGTATCGAAGAAGCGTGCAATAGTTTCAACACTGCACTTTTTGCCTCTCCGTGAACAATATGCGCAGTCAGCTACTTTCACAAAGGGGTGAGTTAGGTGCTTTTTCTGTTTCCAGCCTTCGCTGGAAAGAAGAATCACGAAAAAATCCGTTATCTAGGGCAATGTACAGGTACCTTGCCGCAAGGGATGAATACGGTTTCCACGCTTTACAGTTCTCAATCATCTCTTTTCTGCAGGTCTTGGTGACGCCATAAAGCATTTTGTAGGCTTGAGTGAAAGCCGTATCCTCATATGGAAGCACATCCATTCTATTAAGGAAAAAGATTAGGTACATTTTGGCGGACCATGCCCCAATACCTCGAACCCGCACCAGGCACTCAATCGCAGCAGTATCCTGCATGGCTGCTAATGCGCTCAGAAATTCTGGGCTGTTTTCTATTAGCTCTGCAAATCCTTTTATGTAGTACGATTTTTGACTCGAAAGGCCAATGTCTCTAAGTTGGTGATGTTCGAGTCGGCCTATTATTGAAGGTGAGATATCGTCGATGCATAGAGCTTGTAGTCGCGAACTTATCGCATCTGCGGCCTTACTGGAGAGCATTTGCCCTATTATCGTTTTTACAGCAAAAGAGAATCCATCGGTTTCTAGCGAATACTGTAGATCTCCGTGGTGTGTGATTACGGTAGCTAGCCGCTTATCAGCTCTACACAAGCTTGTAAGCTCGGGGGAATCCAAACCAAAGCGTACAATTGTTCTTTGCACTTTATTGATCTTCGTACCCATTAGACACCAAAACACTCATGAGCGCTTTCCCTAATAAACGAGATAGTCTCTTCTTTGAACTTAGTGTCGACAGCAACCTGCAAAATGTATTTTAGGTAGTACTCGACATCAATATTTTTAATTAATCCCAGTAATGTTTTGACAAAATACATGACGGGCACTACGTTAATAAAGAATCCCTTATCAAGGTATTCTCTTACACAGGGCACAATTAGTCTCTCATTGATGTACACATCACGCCCTACAATAAAGTGCATTTGTGATTGTGAAGCAGCAATCACTTTATCAGCGGCATGGCGTAGATCGTTATCCGTAAATGGTTTGTGCTTAAGTTCATTACAAATGTAAAGTGAATCTCCTCTGTAAACATCCAAATCACTGACTTCTTTACTAGATGCACCACTTTGATTTACTGGATGTACTTCGACCAAATAGTTGGTTGAAGTCTCTTTCATAAACAGTTCATATAATCCGGACACCGCAAGCGTCAGAATCTCGCCTTCGTAGTTCGCAAGAAGAATGTAGTCAAGAAATCTGTATAGTCTTGCTGCGTTAGAATTGGTGAGTTGTATTGAAAAATCCGTCAAGGACTCCTTCTTTTTCTTAATAACAAGTAGCTTCTTTGTAGCATACACTAGGCCAGCATACGCCTGTTCTGCAGTCTGCAATCTTGGCAGCTTGTCACATAGGGCATATAGAATTTCTTGATCTCTACCCCTCCTCACAGCATTGGTTTTGCTTAGCTCTGGAAACCTTGCAGGTTTGTTTAGGAAAGGCTCATTTGACCCGCCCAAGGCCTTGCCAAGTTCTGTCATTTCAAATCCAACAATGACGCCGTGGCATATGCTTCTTGCGTCGTACGCACCTTTAAGGGATGACTTTGCTTGCAAAGCAAGCGGATTCACTTCTGGGAAAGTGGCTTTTGCAGCAAGCGCTGTGAAGAGGATATATTTGTAAGTTAGGTGCGTATTATCAAGGACAAAATCAATCAAATCGTCAACTACGCTCTTGCTCTTGATTGGTTTTTGTGCATCTGCCAATGCATTGTAAAGGGTTTCCTTTACACTTCTTTTCTTCATTCAATCTGTCTCCTCATAGAAAAACTTGATTGCCGCTTCTGCTACGCTTTGTGCTAATCTGCAAGGTACAGCATTTCCAATCTGGGTATATACTGCTGACTTTGATCCACAGAATCTATAGTCAGCTGGAAACGTTTGTATTGCGGCAGATTCGACAATAGTTAATCTTCTTAGGCGGTTTGGTGCTGGAACAAACTCAGGCGATAATGACTTATCTCTAAGTTGTGCATGGTAGTTGACGACCCAATCATCTGCCTCCGAATCTTCCAAAAGAACTTGGTCAATAATTGGAGTCTTATTCCCGCCCATTGATGCGGGAAGAGTCGCTGATACTCCTTCAAGATCGAGTGGTCTGCCTAGGCCATTGAAAATCATCCCAGCATATGGGCTCTTCCTCATGACTGGATTAGCTGCTAGGGTAATCTTGGCCGAGCAAGTAAGAGGGTTTTCACTACTACCAGCAACTGGAAGGTTAGAAAGCAGTTGTCGTAGAGATTGAGGTTCTGTCTTTAGACTGTTTAGCGCTTCCACAAACCCTTCGGGATTGTAATCATTCTTTGATCCAACAAAGAAAACTCGTTCACGCTTTTGTGGTACACCAAACTCTGATGAGTTCAAAACAAAGTAATAACAGAAGTACCCGAGTTCTCTGGTTTTTTCAAGATATCTGTCACGAATTGGCTTCCACTTCTCCAGAGTTCCTAAGGCCTTAACATTTTCCATAATGAATAGCTGCGGATTCACAAGAGCTACAACATCTAAAAAACTCCAGATGAGTTTGCTCCGATCATCATATGGATCCATTTTCCCCGCTACTGAGAATCCCTGACATGGTGGCCCGCCAAATACGACATCCGCACACCCTTTGGTAAACTCATGCATGTGGTTATGCACATCGCCGCGAAGTAGTTTGGTGTTGGGGTGATTTTGGGCGTAAGTATCACAAGCTTTAGCATTCAGCTCATTTGCAAGTATTACGTTTATCCCCGCAGCACTGAATCCTACATCCATTCCTCCAGCGCCCGTGAACAAAGAGATTGCTTTCAATGTCGCCGGCCTTCCACTTTTGTGCTTGTTTGGTTCATCGTAATCCCAGATTGCAACTTGTAGGTTGTTACTACGTTGTTGAACTCGCTTCCCAGTCATCGTCATCTACACTACCCTCTTAGCTCTTCGTTCCGTTCTTAATGTGACACTGAATACCATGCTTTATGCAGAAACTTTCTACGAGAGCTGCTTGCTCATTGTAGAATTGCCGGTGTCCTTCATAAGCGCTTACCTCTTTATTGTAATTCGTTCTTCCGAAAATAATTCTGTCAGTGAACGACAGCATCTCAAGAATACTGGTTAAATCCTGGTTAATCAAATTCGGCGTAGGATACGGTTCAATACTCACCCAAGTAGTACATCCCGAATCATGTAGACTTCTGAGTGAAGAAAGCCGCATGGCATAGGGTGCTGCTCCAGGTTCAACTCGTCTGCGATACTCTTCATCCAACGATATAAGTGTAATACCGTACTCATTAATCCTGGAATAACTACTTAGCTCTATTGGTAACAAGCCTTTTGTTAGAACCGTGCACTTTATTCCTGCGTCATTGAGTTTCTTAATTGCCGCAAGGCTCATTTGCTTGATTTCTTCGTACTCATACATAAACGGATCCGTAGTAAAGCATAGTTGTACAGAATGAATTTTACTACGCAAACGGGGAATTTCCCTGTCTAGAATTTCAAGTGTATTACTTACTAGGTATGGCTCTATCCAATCAGAATATGATGATACCTTTGCAAAGCGCTTTTTCTGTAGAAAAGCATAGCATGGATACTTGCAACCGTGTGAGCATCCCAAAACATGATTCATGGTGTAGTCACCATACTCAACACCTGTTAAGTATAGCATTGATTTTCGCTCAATATATCCTTTCACTTTTCTCATTCAATGAGCCTCCTAATAACAACAGTCTGACCTCTTTTTTCCTCCCAAAATGCTCGAGGTTTGCCATTCTGAGTTAATGATGGATTGCGAATGATTTCTATGTTCAAACTATTGGCCAACTCCTCCAGCATCTTATAGATAATGTTGAACTCACAAATTATTCCGTGTTCATTGACAAAAGACGCCAGGAATTTTGTCAGATGGATACTGCCCCGAACTTTTTCGAGATGTGCTACTAGTCTGCGATTTATTTCTGCCTCGCTTAGCAGTTCATTATCCATTGTTGTTGAAACAGCAGATCCAATGTCAGCAAACGATAGTTGACCTTTTTGCTGCATATTGATGAAAAGATCATCTTTTCTTTTTTGAATGTTTTTGGCCATTAGGAAGCAACCATCCTCATGGTTACATGCGTGAATCATTCGATACTTGGGTCTTTGCCCTTTTTTAAGCCTGATTGGCATATCCAGGACATACTGGAACACGGAATTTAGTCGCTTTTTGTATGCAGCAGAAAGAACTCTCTCGGCCATGTATCCAGTAATCTTCTTAGCCTGATAGTCATTTACAATGTCCACCCAATAATCTCCACCAGCAATGGTGTTCAACAATTCTCTAGATCTAGGTGAAGCGCTAACCTCAGTAGGTTCGTATTCCACGAGATCGTCCAAATCACTAAAGGCTTCATCATTCTCCACGTCCACCCGCATAACTCCACATGCATCTCGAAAAAAGCCAAAGGAGTTAAAGTTGATCAGTATTTCCATTGAGTTCAGGTTGTATTTCGTGCACTTTTCGAATAGTGAAAAATCTAGAGCCTTGATCCCGTAGGGGTCAATGTACAGAAAAACATTCTTCCTTTGCTGGTTGGATAACAGAGCTTCAATATTATCCTCGAACTTGCCTGCAATGACTCTTGGTTGTCCAAAGCATTCATCGTATCCAACAATGTTTTTTGTCAGTTCATGAGCGTAGTTAAGCTCAATAAAATAAGTCTCTATTCTTCCATGCTCACATTTTGTCCTGTTCATACAACTTTCACGAGCATTGAGCGCAATGATGGGAGAACCTGGTTGGCCATCATCAAAAAGCCCTTTGCCAGAAAAGCCATCAATATAACAAATCGGAGCGTGAGAGCTTAACATCTTTTGAAAATATGGTGTTAAATAGCATCCAAGTAATTGGTCTTTAATCTCTGACCATTGATTCTTTTTCTTAAAGAAATCTCTGTTCTCTTTTGACATAATACTAACCCTCCACGCCTAGCAATTAACATCGGAAGTACTATCTTCAGCAGGCAGTAGTTCCACGATGTCTCCTATATCGCAATGGAGCGTCCTACATATCTTAATGAGAACATCCATGCTAACTGTTTCACCTTTAGAGAGTTTGGTTACAGATGCCCAACTTACACCAGTTGCCTTCTGAAGATCTTTTTTCTTCATATCCCTATCTATCAAAATCTTCCAAAGCTTCTTGTAACTAAGAGTCAAAGCAAAGACCTCATTTCCACGGATGATTTCTCCAGCCATTATACTAGGCATTGTCCCGATTGCAAAGAAGAACTCTGTCCTAATTTAGTCTGGTCTTTGAATCTGGTAGTTTTTCTTTAGAAACGCAGTATTTCCTAAAGCAATTCGCTCAATTCGCCTCATCACAAGTTTGTTGTTGACACCTCCTCTGTTGCATGTTATTCTCACTTTACGAAAAGAGAACGCCTGTTCTCATTCTATCAAGGAAAGGAGTGGTCGTCAATGGAGCGTGAGTTTGTCGGTAGCTTTGGCGATTTCCTGGCGCTCAAGCGCAAAGACGCCGGTATCACCATCAAAGACATGGCGCAAAAACTGAAGATCAGCGCGGCTTACTACAGCTACTTTGAGTCCGGCGATCGCAAGGCGCCGGAGCGCGAAGTCCAGGACCAACTCGCCGACATCCTGGAACTGTCCTCCGCTGAGCGCTTGCAGCTGTATGACCTGGCTGGCCAGACGCGCGGCATCGTGGCGGCGGACCTCCCCGACTACATCAACAGCAACCCCTATGTACGGGTGGCGCTGCGCAAGGCGCGGGACTCCAGAATAGGGATGGAGCAATGGCTGG
>CAYLVS010000110.1:0-3939 GCA_964387185.1 uncultured Oscillospiraceae bacterium
TATTTGAGAAAAGATAGGGCCGGCTTCGCTGCCGCAGCAAATCTATGATTTCCCGGCGACCGCTGGTATAACCGCCGCTGGCCCCTCCCAGAGCTTTCCCAAGGGTTCCGGTAATGATATCTACACGACCCACCACTCCGCAGTGCTCATGAGTGCCCCGTCCGGTTTTTCCCATAAATCCAACCGCATGGCTGTCGTCTACCATAACCAGTGCACCGTATTTTTCAGCCAGATCGCAAATGCCTTTCAGATTGGCTATAATCCCGTCCATGGAAAACACCCCATCGGTGGCAATCAGGGTGACCCCATCGGTCTGGCGCTGTTTCAGCTTATCCTCCAGGTCGTCCATATTATTGTTCTTGTAAACCAGCTTCTTTGCTTTACACAGTCTTATGCCGTCAATGATGCTGGCATGGTTCAGTTCATCGCTGATTATAGTATCCTCCGCAGATAGCAGGACCTCGAACAACCCCCCATTGGCATCAAAGCAGGAGGAGTACAAAATCGTATCTTCTGTTCCCAGAAAATCAGAAATGCTCTCTTCTAATTGCTTGTGGATGGATTGCGTGCCACAGATAAAGCGTACAGAGGACAAACCGTAGCCCCATTTGTCATAACTCTCTTTGGCTGCTGCGATGACCCGGGGATGATTGGACAGGCCCAGATAATTGTTTGCGCACATGTTCACGATATCTTTCTCGTTAATCGTTTCAATCCGAGACTGTTGCGGTCCGGCCAGAATCCGCTCCTCTTTCCAGAGGCCCTTTTCTTTGATGCCTGCAAGAATTGATTTGTAGTGGTCTTTATTATTAGATGTCAGCATTCTGCTCCGCCTCCCATTATTTCTAATCTTCCCAATCCAAGATGACTTTACCCGATTGCCCGGACGCCATCACCTGAAAGGCTTCTTCAAATTCAGTATAATGATATTGATGGGTAATAATCGGTGAAATATCCAGTCCCGATTGAATCATAGCCGTCATCTTGTACCAGGTTTCATACATTTCGCGGCCATAGATTCCCTTGACCGTCAATCCATTGAATACAATGGTGTTCCAATCCGTTGTACTGCCCGGCTGTTGGATGCCTAAAACAGCAATCTTGCCGCCATGACACATATTTCGAATCATACTGTCAAAAGCCTTGGCATTGCCCGACATCTCCAGACCTACATCAAAGCCTTCTTTCATACCCAGCTCACGGAAGGTTTCTTCAATGCTGGTTTCTTTTATATTGATTGCACGGGTAGCACCCATTTTCCGTGCTAACTCCAGGCGATACTCGTTGACGTCGGTGACCACCACGTAACGGGCGCCGGCATGCCTAGCAACTGCGGCAGCCATAATACCGATGGGACCTGCGCCGGTAATCAGCACATCTTCCCCCAGCACATCAAAGCTCAGCGCCGTATGCACGGCATTTCCGAAGGGGTCAAAACAGCTGAGGACTTCTAAAGGAATCTTTGGATCGCAGTGCCACACGTTGCTCACCGGTATCGATAGGTAGTTAGCAAAGGCTCCGGGACGATTTACCCCTACGCCACTGGTGTTCATGCATAGATGACGCCTTCCGGCCAGGCAATTGCGACAGTGGCCGCAAACCACATGACCTTCCCCGGAAACGATTTCACCGATTTCCACATCTTGCACGTTTTCACCGATTTCCACGACTTCACCCACAAACTCATGCCCGATTGTCATGGGGACCGGTATTGTGTCCTGAGACCATTGGTCCCAGTTATAGATATGAACGTCGGTACCGCAGATGGAAGTTTTCTTTATCTTGATTAGCACATCGTTGATCCCTATTTGGGGAATAGGCACCTCTTCCATCCAAATACCGGGCTCCCGGTACTTTTTTACCAATGCTTTCATATGCTCGTTTCTCCTTATCATAAACTAATTCTCACCGCTATCAGCATTGTTATTATAACTCTATTTACCAATAAATAAAAGTAGCAACCTCAGGGGTACACTCGTGGTATATCCTCGTGGAGACAGAGATAATAGGCTTAAATCACATCATTTGTCATAATTTTAGGCCTATATATTGGGCTTTCAGACCCAATATGCTGCTTTTTTAGTGAGAAATAGGCCTAAGCCGGCCAAAATATAATGAAATTAGGCCTATTAATTCAAAAATAATAGGCTTAAATCATATCAATTTTCATAAATTTAGGATTATATATTGGATTTCAGGGCCCAAAATCCTACTTTTTTAGTGAGAAATAGGCCTAAGTCGGCTAAAATATAATGAGATTAGGCCTATATAACTGATCCTCTAAGGCGGTTAGGCGCCGACTGGCAGCTCTGCCAATCTACTAAATATCACTAATTTTCTAATTATATTTATTAATTTTAATACTGTCGAAGGCACATGCCTCTATGTGCTTCAAAATTACTGCCGAAGCACAATCCATTTCACTGAAATTGTCGATATGAATATCCAGCTTGTAGATTGCAGAAGCGTGGCTGAGGAACTTGAGAAATGCGTTGACGATACGCACTGCAGGCACCTGACCGATTTCTCTATGTTCTTTTGAACCGCCCTTTTCATAGCATAGCAACAGTTCATTTTGGATGTAGCTGAGATCCAATATATAGTTGGCATTGAGCTCCATGAGATACTTTTGGTCGGCATTCTTAAGCAATGCTCCCACCACCTCTGCAGCCCAAAAGTAATCTATATCCTTCATGCAACGGCTTTTTATTACAAGTTTTTTCTTTTCTGTGATTCTTCTGTTTGTATAACCGTCTCCCATGCCGCACGAATCTTCCGTTACTTCCCGGTAAAGGAGCTTTAAATCGTTGTTGGGTGCGATATTCAACTCCCGACGCAACTTTGACTCAAATTCCCTGTAGTAATTGATCGCCGCAGCGCGATTGCCCGTCTTCTTATAAATACTTAAAATGCGACAGGCAAAGTTTTCGTTATACGGCTCCATGACTGTCATCTCATGAAGGACATGCAGCTCCTCCTCGTTCCGGTCTTCCTCTTCATAGAGCTGAACTAGTTTTTTCATGACCTCAATCTGTTTGGTCTGGCATACCACCCGTTCGAAGAGAATAATCTCATTAAATTCATTGCAGTTCTTTAGATAAAAACCTTCTAGAAAATCTCCTTTAAACAACTCCTTAAGCTTTAGAAGTTCTTCCACGGGCTTTTCAGCGTGAGCATCAAAACTGTCAATGGACAATTTGTCGCATTGAAACTTATACTTATTATTGATCCGGCAGCTGTCCTTGGAAATCAGGATGAAGCTCTGGCCCTTTGCGTCGAGGGGGATGAGCTTTTTTACCTTCCACAAGTTATAACGCATGTTGTATCTTGCGGCTTCTTCGTCGCTGTCCGGCCACAGATAGGCCGATAACCGATCCCTGCTCATCTCCCGATGGGAATTCAAAACCAGGAGACAGATCATAGCCACCAGCTTTGTGCTGAGTTTGTCCGCAATGCTGACACCGTTATAGCTGATATTCACTTGTCCCAACATACTAATCGACAACATGGAATCGCTCCACTTACACCCTTAGCTTGTTATGCAGGATTCGTCCGCTTTTAATCGTTGTCATTACCTTGATGTCTTTGATTCTATTAGCCTCAGTTGCCTGGATATCTCTGTCCAAAATGACAATATCCCCAAGCTTCCCCACTTCTAAAGTCCCCTTTTTATCCTCTTCAAAAATGCTGTAGGCGCCGTTGCATGTGAACATCTTGATGGCCTCATACACGGAAACACGATGGCTTTCTACAGGGTGATTCACTGCAGAATAAATGCCCAGAAGAGGATCCGCAGGCGTTACATCACAATCGGATCCCCCACAGATCACCACTCCTTCACGGATGATCTGATTGAAAGGATTCGTCCTCTTATAGTTTTCTCCAAGACGCTCGTGATACAGCTTACCGGAACCGCCCCAAATGTATTCATAAGTGGGG
>CAYLVS010000110.1:3949-5931 GCA_964387185.1 uncultured Oscillospiraceae bacterium
AAAAGACCAACCCGAGCTTTTTCGCCCGCCGGATGTGGTCCAGAGTGGGTAGTTCTACATGCTCCAACCTGTGGCGCAGCCCAGTATTTCCCGTCTTATCCAAAGCGTATTCATGGGCAGTGAGAGCCTGTTCGATGGCCCGATCACCTATGGTATAGAGGGCTAGCTGCAGTTTATTGGCGTAGCATTCCCGAACGAATTGGTTCATTTCCTTTTGTGTGAAATTCAACCCGCCCACATTGCCGGGACAGTCGTTGTATTCAAAAGAGAGGGCAGAGGTTCTCGCTCCGAAGGTGCCATCTACGTAGAGGCAACCTCCGATTCGGGAAAGTTGCATTTCCTTGATCTTCGAGATATCCATAGTGGAATAGAAAAGAGCAACGTCAATGGCCAGTTTGCCGGTGGATTCGTAGACGAACTCCGCATCCTTATCACAGTAAAGGCGTCCTCCTTCCATGGCGTTTACGGTGGTGATTCCCTTTTTGACGACGGACTCCAGGAACTCGTTGACGGTTTCCATTCTGGTGGAGTTAGGAATAGATCTCAACACATTCTCCCGAAGGAGGACGTTGGCGTAATGTGTGATAATTCCGGTAGGCACCTGATTTTCATCAAAGTCGATACCCTCTAGGGTAAAGGGTATTTTGTAATACAAAAGAGCGTAAGTATTGAGAACGCTGGTCTGGTATTCCACACTATTAATAAAGACAGGAGCGTCCTTGCAGTATTTATCAATCACGGTGCGGTCGGGAAATTTGCCTTCCTTTAAGTTCTGTGCATCAAGACCGATACCGCGAATGTTTTTCTTGGGTGTAGCTTTTGCCGCTTCAGACACCAGTGCCCCAATATCGCGAAAAGATTTTGCTTTGCTTAAATCAAGGCTTCTGGAATTAAGGGCAGCTTGCACTACATGGAAGTGACTGTCCACAAAGCCCGGGAGCACCGTGCCTCCCTTGGCATCGATGACAGTTTCTGCTTTCTGCAGATACTTTTTATATCCGTCCCCATGGCCTGCATCGCTTATACTTTCCCCTAGAACAGCGATCCAATCGTATTCGATACCATCCACCATAGATAAGCATTTTGCATTAATAATTAAAATCAACAGATCTTTTTTCATAACAACCTCATCCGTTTATTACCTGCAATTAAGGGTGATTTCCTTCATTGTACCTCTCTTCTTTATAAATATCAAATATGGTTTGAAGTGGTCGTCAAGCGCACCCGCCTATGGAGACCGACCAGTTGAAATATGGATTGTAGGTTGGTTCAGAGTCATTAAAGTTGTACAGGAAAGTTTGTGCTTTCAAGTTACCTGTACAACTATCATCAAAACTGGCGTCAAATAGGAATTTTAAATGCCTCAAAGGCAATAAAGTTGTACAGGGAAGTTTTTGTTTTTTAGTAACCTGTACAACTCTGGGGCATTTTTATACAGGTTACGATATTATAGGAAAAACCTGTACAACTATCGGTCTTAATTGGTTGCGATAGTAATGGAAAAGGTGACTCACCGCTGCAACAAAAGGCCGGATTCTACAGAGTCCGGCCTTTTTGTTTCAAATAATCGTCTAGGTCAATTGCTTCTTTAAGAAGTCGTAGACCACTTCTGCTGTTTTTACAATCGAGGATATGGTGGCATATTCATCATGACTGTGGAAGTTTTCTCCCTCTGCGCCGAACAGCACGACCGGTGCTCCCAACCGAGTCCCCAGGTAATTGAAATCCCCAATGCTTTGGAAGTAATCCCTGGTGGGTTCTTCGCCACAGGTATTCACCACCGAGTCGATGAAAGACTTTACATAGGGGTTATCCTCCTCGACAGTATAGGGCATGAAGCCTCTGGATCCCTCGCTGGGAGCCTCTCTGAAATTAATCTTATATGTACATTGGATACCTGCCCGCTCTATGGCTTTTTCGATTTCCCCAACAATCGTCTCTTCGTTCTCTCCGACTACGATGTGCCAAAACAGCTGCACCCT
>CAYLVS010000111.1:0-5891 GCA_964387185.1 uncultured Oscillospiraceae bacterium
AGAACGTGGCCTTCCCAAGGCTAAAGCGAGAGTTCGATTCTCTTCACCCGCTCCAGGATAAGTTGACAAGTTTTCGATTAGAGGGCTTGTCAATTTTTTGTATCCATGCGGTTTTGGAGGGCAAAATTTTCATAGAAAAGGGTGAGCCGAACTCACACCAAAATAGAATAAAAAAATATACATCACGGTGGTGATAAAAAGCTGTAGAGCTTTTTATTCGAATTTATGAAATGAGGTTATTAAAATGACAAATAGAGTTTGCTACGGATATAATACTTGGCCTCGTGGCCGGTGGTAGAATATTATTTATAGCAAAGCAGGAAATACTATTGACGCATGTAATACAACGTATTACAATATTTTCTGAAAGGGGGCGGAATTATGACCATCTCTTTAAGGTTGAGTGATAAAGACGCAAGACTTTTTAAAGAATACGCGGAACTGAACGGAATAAGTGTTTCGGAACTTGTCCGGCAGTCTGTTTTAGAGCGCATCGAGGATGAGTACGACCTCAAGGCCTATGAGAAAGCCATTGCAGAATATAAAGCCAACCCGATGACATATTCTCTCGATGAAATCGAAAAGGAGCTTGATCTTTGATGAGCTATCATGTCGAGTTGACAGAAACAGCAAAAAAGGAACTAAAAAAGTTAGATAAGCATACAGCTGCTCTTATTGTTGGTTGGATGAGAAAAAATCTTGAAGGCTGCGAAGATCCACGTCAGCACGGCAAAGGACTCGTTTCAAACCGCAGCGGACAATGGAGGTATCGCATAGGCGGATATCGTCTACTTGCTGAAATACAGGATGATAAAGTTATAATCCTTGTCTTAAATATAGGACATCGCAGTGATGTTTATAAATGATGGGATATCTGGGTGAGTTCGATTTTCTTCACCCGCTCCTTTTATTTTATTTTCCGTAACATGACCTCTTCCTGGCGGGAAACTGCTTTCTCAATTCTATTAAACTGCTCGCTATGGTTGACATGTCCATCTAGTAGAACCTGTATTTTAGGATTGATTTCCGTCTCTATGGCCACGCCTATCTTTATAGTCGTTTCACGGAGCTCCTTAATATCCGCTTTCATTTCTGTAGTCGTTTCACGGAGCTCCCTAATATCTCCCTTCATTTCTGTAGTCGTTTCACGTAGATCCCTAATATCCCCCTTCATTTCTGTAGTCGTTTCACTCAAATCCTTTAAATCTGCTGCCGTTTTTTTAGTCGTTTCACGTAGATCCATTAAGTCAGTTTCTGTGCTATTCTTAAATTGGTTAAACTCTCCGTAGAATTTTTCCAGCAGCCCAAACATTTTTTCGTTTCCCATTCTACAATTCCTCTATCGCACTGTTTTGGACGTGATAACTCTTAGTTTTTGCTTACACTGATTGATTGGCCTTATTTATTATATCATTACACACGAGTATATACGAGCAAACAGGGTATGTCAATAAATTACATTTAATGCATCAGATAATTACTGATATTCTCTCAATGGACCAAATACATCCATCTGGTATACAGGTAACGCTCAATAATATAAAAACCTGTATACTTTCGCCTTGGTCAAAGGTCATTTCTTAAGTGGAATCCACCTAAAATAGGGCCAAAGCCATATAAAAAGTACTGCAGGCTCTTCGGTTTTGGTGAGCCCTTGACAAAATACTGGCATCGGCCTAATATTAGACCATATCCAATAGCGTTTATTAAATTTGAAACCGAGGTGATTGTTTATGTCTGATAAAAATAGTATTTTGATAGATGCAAACGCGAAATGTTCCTGCAAAGGCTATAATCTGGACAAATTGCTCCAGCCCAATATCCTGATTCTCCTCGCAAAGGAGAATCTGCATGGGTATTCCATTATCCAAGCCCTGGTTGCAAAGGACCTTTTTTACGGAGAAAAGGCAGACAATACGGGAATCTACCGCACGCTAAATAAGCTGGAAGAAAAGGGCATGATACGGTTTGAATGGGAGTTGGAAAATACCGGTCCGGCCAGGAAAGTGTATCATATAACCGATGAAGGCCTGGCATGCCTTTCCCATTGGATCGATACCCTGGAAAGCTACCGAAAGACCATAGAGGTCATGACGGGAGAGGCGAAAGCAATCTTTAATAAAAGAAAACAGAAGTAAACTAAGTCCGGCCATATGTAGGCGGTGTCTGACATTTGTAAAAATTGTCGGACACCAAATACAGATGGAAATGTTAAACATCTTTGTGATTCGGCATCTTGCCGTTATACAGCTTCTTCGATTTGCTGCTGAAGTTCAGCAATGTGTTCCGTCCAGCTTTTTATAGCTTGTGAATCGCCCTTGGCCTTGGCCTTTTGAAGCGCCTGTTTGTATGACAAAAGCTTAAATTTCATTGTACGCTTGTCCATAAAGTCACCTCCTTAAAAAATTATTATACCACATTATGTGAATATATGCAAAGGGTAGGTGGTTCTTTCCAAGTCAGATTTTTCTTGCTATAATAGTATTGTTCCACGATCTGTAAAAAGTATGAGTTGTTTAGTAAATATTGCCTGAACGCAACGGAAGGAAGCGAAAGCAAACCTATAATGGAGGCAAAATGACGATTCTGCGAGTAGAAAACCTATGCAAAACCTATCAGATGGGTGAGGTAGAAGTAAAAGCCCTGACCGATGCCACCTTCGATATCAACGAAGGGGAATTTGCCGTGGTGCTGGGCCCCAGCGGTTCCGGCAAGAGCACGCTGTTGAACATCATCGGCGGCATGGATTCCCCTACTTCAGGCAAAGTTTTTTTCAAAGGGGAGGAAATCACCGGGTTTGACGAAAAGAGGCTGACGGAGTTCCGGCGTAGCCGTGTGGGTTTTGTCTTTCAGTATTACAATGTAATGGCAAGCCTCACTGCAGAGGAAAATGTGGAGCTGGCAATGGAAATCGTCGAGAATCCCTTGCCGGTAGACGAAGTGATGCAAGCCGTCGGCCTCACTGACCGAAAGGATCACTTCCCTTCCCAATTGAGCGGGGGGGAGCAACAGAGGGTTTCCATAGCCAGGGCGATAGCAAAAAATCCCGAACTGCTCCTGTGCGATGAACCTACGGGTGCTCTGGACTATGAAACAGGAATTGCAATCATGGCCCTGCTCCGCAAATTGAACCGGGAAATGGGTAAAACTCTCATGGTCATCACGCATAATTCGGACATCGCTCTCATGGCAGATCGCGTGATACGAATGAGAAGCGGTGAAATCACTGAAGATGTCGTCAATCGGAACCCTGTCAGCGCAGAGGAGATTAAGTGGTAATGGATAAATTGAATCTCATGCTGCTTCGCATGATTAAAAACTCCAAAAGTCAATTCCTTGCCGTCTTGATTATTATCGTGGTGGGCATTTGCGTATATACCTCTATGAACATGGCTTCCGATAACCTGAGCGACACTTTAGACAGTTATTATAAAGAAAATCGGTTTCCCCACCTCTTCATTGAGATAATGGGTGTTCCTGTGCAGGAGGCGGAGCGATTGCAGCGCATTGTGGGAGTGTCTGATGTCTCTGGTACCCTTACCATGGATGTACCGGTTCTTACAACGGACACAGGACGGCGCAAAACCCTGCGTTTGTATACTACGAAGGGGGATCCACAGGAGCTGAGCGGGTCTATTCTATTGGACGGAAGGCCTCTTTCCCATGAGAAGAAGGAGATTTGGCTCATCAGCCAGTATGCGGAAGCAAATGGAATTGTACCCGGAGATGAAGTCCGAATCCAGGTTTCGGGGATGGACCACACTCTGACGGTGGTTGGTGTTGTAGCGAACCCGGAATTCATTTACCTCATAGAAAATTCCCAGTCCATAATGCCCGATGAAAGCAACTTTGGCGTGGGATACTTGTTGGAATCCACAGGACGTATGATTATGGGTGAAGGGCAGAACTACAACTATATTCGCATCGAATATGAACCCGGAGCCGCTGAAGAGACATTGATCAAAGAGGTGGAAGAGCAACTCAAGCCCTATGGAATCAGCAGCGTTATTAAGCGTAAAGATCAATTGAGCAACGCGATCATGCAGGAGGAGTTAAATGGTTTGATTATGATGTCCGACTCTCTTCCCTTTCTATTTCTTTTTACTGCAGGTTTTATCCTCGTGATGATCTTATCCCGGATGGTGAAAAGGGACCGGCTTAAGATTGGTGTCTTGAAAGCCATCGGGTATACAAACAAGCAGATACTGCTGCATTATACGAAGTATGCCATTATAGTGGGGGTTATCGGTGGGCTACTGGGAAGTGTCTTGGGTATGGCTTTGGCCGGAGCCATGACCAAGTTGTATTTGGAGTTCTTCAATCTGCCCCTGCTGAGGCTTGATTTCGATATCACCTATATTTTCACTGCTATGCTTCTGGCAGCGCTGTTCTGCGTTCTTTCCGGCATAGTCGGAGCTAGGGGTGTAACAAAGATCGCCCCTTCCGATTCCATGCGGGAGGAACCGCCCAAAAAGGGCAAGCGCATTCTACTTGAGCGGGTTCCCTTTGTCTGGAAACGGTTTTCGTTCAGCCGTAAGTTGGTCATGAAGAATATTTTCCGGAATAAAAAGCGTACCATTTTCGTAATCACCGGTGTGACGCTGACTTACGGGATGATAATGTTTACCGTGACAATGCCGGAGGTGGTGGATCAGTTGATGAACCGGCACTTTACAGAGTTTCAGAGGATGGACTACAATATCGGGTTTTATAAACCCACAGATGAGAGTGCAGTTGGCGATCTGTACCATCTGATCGACATAGACTACGCGGAAGGAAAAGTGGAATTTCCCTTTGAACTGTCCAGAGGCCATAAGAAACAGTCAGTAAACATTCTGGGACTGGAAAAGGATACGCGCTTCTATTCCTTTAGAGATGCTGGAAATAGGCCGGTGTACATCCGGGAAGGCGGGGTTTTGCTATCGGAAAACCTGGCCAAATTGTTGAAAGTGGAGACGGGTGATAACATACAGATCAAGAGCTTCCTTACGGAGAAAACGGAACTTAACCTGCCCGTTGCCGGGGTGATCAAGCAGTCGCTTGGCATGAACGCCTACATGGAAATCGATGAAATGAGGAAATTACTGCTGGAGGAAGGTATGGTTACGGGTGTTTTCCTGGACTCCGGCGATGATGCAATTGCCGAAAAGCTCTTGAAGGCCGCAAACATTGCCTCGGTTATGTCCACGAAGGATATGCGGGATGTTTATGAGGAGTATATGGAATTGATGGTTGCCAGTATCGGATTTATGCTGTTTTTTTCCGGTATCATCGGATTTTGCATCGTGTACATTGCTACCATGATCAGCATCAGTGAGAGGGAAGGCGAGTTTTCATCCCTGCGGGTTCTTGGTTTTACAAGGAGGGAGATCTTCCGAATGATACGCAGAGAAAACAATATGATTACGGTGGTGGGAATTTTGGCAGGAATCCCTGTTGGGTGGATGTTCTGCAAATATAGTTCAGAGGTTTTCAGCACGGATATCTATAGTCTGGATATGCTGCCCACCCTTGGAACGGCAATATGGGCAGGTGTTTTTACAGTTGGTTTTGTGGTGTTGGCGCAGCTTGCAACCTATCGGAAGATACAGAAGTTAGACTTTTTGCAAGCATTGAAAAATAGGGCCGGATAAAAGATTGGAAGGATTGGAAAGGATGGTTGCTCCATGAAAAAAAGAAACAAGAAAATATGGATTGTCGCCATTGCATTGGTTTTGGTGATCACAGCGTCCGCCATAGGCATTCTTTATACAGGAGGGGTCGAGGCAGAGGTGGTGTCGGCGGATGAAGGGACGGTCCGAAAGCTGATTAAAGAAACGGGCACAGTGGAATCCGGCAATGCAATCGTAGTTGCCTCCAATTTTTCCGGGGAAATAAAAGGTGTCATCGTA
>CAYLVS010000112.1:0-5881 GCA_964387185.1 uncultured Oscillospiraceae bacterium
GTGGTGTTTGCAATTTCATTCTCGCCCACGAAAGCAATTTTATCCTCCCTGTTCATTTGAAAGGTTACCTTATCTAAAATCTTGACTCCATTGATGCTCTTACTGATGCCCTCTACAAACAAGGCATCCTTACCGATGGGCCGGTCTACCGTAAATCCCACAAAAGGATATCGTCTTGAAGATGACGGCAGTTCGTCCACTGTAAGCTTATCTAAGAGTTTCTTTCGTGACGTTGCCTGTTTCGACTTGGACTTGTTTGCGGAAAAGCGTTGAATAAAGCTTTGCAGCTCCTTTATCTTATCCTCGCTCTTTTTATTCTGATCCCGCAATATTCTTTGGGTGAGCTGACTGGATTCGTACCAAAATTCGTAGTTACCGACAAACATATTTATTTTTCCGTAGTCTACATCCACCACGTTTGTACAGACGGTATTGAGGAAATGCCGGTCGTGTGAAACAACAATGACAGTGCCTTGGTAATCCAGAAGGAAATCTTCCAGCCAATTGATGGCGATGACATCGAGATGGTTTGTCGGCTCGTCTAACAATATAATTTCCGGTTTTCCAAACAAAGCCTGGGCCAATAGGACCTTGATTTTCTCGTTCCCCGTCAAAGCGTTCATTTGCATTTCCAGTATATCAACGCCGAGCCCCAGCCCTTGAATAAGTATGCTTGCATCGGATTCTGCTTCCCAACCGTTCATCTCCGCAAATTCACCCTCTAAAATAGAGGCGGTAAGTCCGTCCTCATCAGAAAAGTTCTCTTTTGCATACAAACTTTCCTTTTCTTTCATAATTTCATATAATCTCGCGTTGCCCATAATGATTGTATCCAGTACTGTATACTCCTCGTAGGCGAAATGATCCTGCTTGAGCACGGATATGCGCATGTGTGGCGGGATGGAAACTTCACCGGTGGAAGGTTCCAGGTCGCCGGACAATATTCTCAAAAACGTAGACTTACCCGCTCCGTTTGCGCCGATAATGCCATAGCAATTTCCGGGGGTAAATTTCAGGTTCACATTTTTAAACAATGGGGTTCCGCTGAAATTAAGACTTACATTTGTAATTGTTATCATGATTTCTCCTTGTATTGAAACTGTCAAATACAAATCTTACATCATCTGCGCATAGAAAGCAAAACTATTTTAGCTTTGTCTACAATTTTATAGGCCTAATTGCATTATGAGTTGGCTCCCTTAGGCCGATTGTTGTTGCTTCTTCGGTTGAAAGGCAACAACATTCATTGGAAAAGCAGGATTGTTGTTGCTTCTCCGGTTGAAAGGCAACAACATTCAGCCGGAAATCAGGATTGTTGTTGCTTCTCCGGTTGAAAGGCAACAACATTCAGTGAGAAGCCAGGATTGTTGTTGCTTCTCCGGTTGAAAGGCAACAACATTCAGTGAGAAGCCAAGATTGTTGTTGCTTCTCCGGCAGAAAAGCAACAACATTCATTTAGAAACTAGGATTGTTGTTGCCTCTCCGGCAGAAAAGCAACAACATTCAGCCAGAAATCAGAACTGTTGTTGCTTTTCCGGTTTTACCTGAGTTTGCGAATAGGACGATAACTCAATGTGGCAAATTCTGAACATCCCATGGTTAGCTGTGCAAGGCGGTATTCCCAAAAATGGGTCGATATGATAAACTGATTTAGGGACTGGGAAGGAGAAGAGATCATTATGACACAGAAGCAGGAGACGATATATGAACAGTGATTTGGACTATTTACAACAACTGAACCCGGAACAGCGGAAGGCTGTTGTTCACAAGGATGGCCCTCTGCTGATTTTAGCCGGAGCCGGCAGCGGAAAGACCAGCACCATGACACATCGCATTGCCCATCTCATTCGGCAGGAAGGGGTTTCCCCCTATGAAATTTTAGCAGTGACCTTTACTAATAAAGCAGCAAGAGAAATGCGGGACCGTGTGGAAGCTCTTATCGGGGCAACTCAAGGTATGTGGATTCTGACCTTTCACTCCGCATGCCTGAGAATTCTTCGCATGTACGGAGACCGGCTGGGATACAGCAAGGATTTCGTGGTCTACGACCCGGCTGATCAGAAAACCATCGTAAGAAATTGCATGAAAGAGCTTGATGTCGATGACAAGAAATATACGATTGCTTATTTTCTGTCCATTATCAGCGATTGTAAAGAGAAGGGGATAACTCCAAAGAAGTTTGCGGAAGAAAATACGGGAAACCCCAGAGCCAAGACATCGGCGGAGATTTTCATCGCCTACGAAAAGGTGCTGAAGGCCAATCAGGCAATGGACTTTGACGATCTTTTGCTTCAGACGGTCAAGCTCTTTGAAAAGGATGAGGAGGTTCTTCAACGCTTCCGGCAGAAATTCAAATACATAATGGTAGACGAGTACCAGGATACCAACTTCATGCAATACCGTTTCATCCGCCTGTTGGCACAAGCCCATAACAACATCTGCGTAGTGGGTGACGATGATCAGTGCATCTATCAGTGGAGAGGAGCGGACATCAACAACATCCTGGACTTCGAAAAAGATTTTAAAGGTGCCAAGGTCATCAAGCTGGAACGAAACTATCGATCGGACGGCAACATACTGACTGCAGCTCATTCCGTTATTCAGAACAACCGTGGAAGAAAGCCCAAGAAGTTGTGGACGGATAAAGGAGACGGTGAAAAAGTCCGCTATTTCAGAGCGGAAGATGATAAGGACGAAGCCCGTTACGTCGCGTCCGAGGTGGGCAGGCTACGCGCCGGAGAACGGCAATACTCAGATTTCGCCGTGCTCTATAGAACCAATGCCCAGTCCAGGCTCTTTGAAGAGTCCTTCAGAACCCAGGGGATCCCATACCGTATTTTGGCGGGATTCCGGTATTATGACCGCAAAGAAGTCAAGGACATGGTGGCCTACATGCGGTTGGTCCAAAACCCTGCTGACGACCTGTCTCTTGAAAGGATCATCAACGAACCAAAGCGGGGCGTCGGACAAAAGACCCTAGAAAAACTCAAGGTTCTGTCATCCATCCGTAGCGAAAGCCTTTTCCAGGTCTTGATGAACGCAGAAATCATGGATGGGCTTTCGGGAAAGTCCGGACAAAGCCTGTTTCAAATGGCGGAGGAGATCAGCAAGCTATCCGATGAACAGGAAAACCTCAGAATATCCGATATTTATGATGCGCTATTAGTGCGAACCGGATATCTTCGTGCCCTTGAGGGGCAGAATACAGTAGAGGCGGAGACTCGAATCGAGAACCTGCTGGAATTCAAGTCCGTTATTTACGATTATGAAAAAAGAAAAGAGGAAACAGGGGAACAAGGAAGCCTGAGTGAATTTATGGAGTCCATTGCGCTGATGGCAGAAGTGGATAACTTGGATCCCGATGAGAACGCAGTGGTTCTCATGACCCTCCACAGTGCCAAAGGGCTGGAGTTTCCCGTAGTTTTCATGGCGGGAATGGAAGACGGTCTGTTCCCAAGCTGGCGATCCTTTGAACGGGGTGACGGAGTGGAAGAGGAACGACGCCTCTGCTATGTGGGAATGACCCGGGCAAAGGAGAAACTCTACCTGACCAGTGCGGGAATCCGCACGGTCTATGGGAAAACCGACTACACCAGGGAATCCATGTTCCTAAAGGAGATCGACAGGAAGGTGCTGGAAGGAGACGCGATCTATACAGGGGGTAGCTTTGACCGGTACAGCGGAGGCGCCACGACAAGCTCTTATGCGGACGAAAAGGATATCTTCCGCCCCTTTGCGCAACTTAAGGCTATCAAGCAAAGCACCGCCGCCAAACCAAGATTGTCAGCGGATGATCTGGCGCCGGGAGACAAGGTGAAGCACACTAAGTTTGGAGTGGGCAAGGTCATAACGGTAGAAAGAAATGCCGTGACGGTTACATTTGAAAGCGAAGGAACGAAAAAGTTGGCTATAGATGTCGCGCCCCTGACAAAGCTGTAAAGGAGACGGGAATGGACGATAAGCTTCAGATTATGAAGGATAAAGTTTCGGTGCTCAACGGGGCTGCAAGGACCTATTACCGGGAGAACCGGGAGGTCATGTCCAATCTGGAATACGACAGGCTCTATGATGAACTTGAAGAATTGGAACGCGAGACCGGGATTGTGCTGTCTAACAGCCCCACCGTTCGCGTTGGCTATGAGCTGGCCGGCAGTCTCCCCAAGGAAAGGCATGAAAAGACCATGCTCTCCTTGGATAAGACGAAGGATGTTGCTGTGCTAAAGGAATGGCTGGGGCAGCAGAAGGGACTCCTTTCCTGGAAACTGGACGGCCTCACCATCGTCCTCACCTATGCAGAGGGCAAACTCGTGAAAGCAGTTACCCGGGGCAATGGGGAAGTGGGTGAGGTGGTCACCAATAACGCTAGGGTTTTTGTGAACATTCCTCTGTCCATTCCTTTTCAAGGGGAGCTCATTCTGCGGGGTGAAGCGGTGATCGGCTACGAAGACTTTAACAGGCTGAACAGTCAGTTGACAGAGGTGGAAGCCAAATATAAAAATCCGCGGAATCTTTGCAGCGGCTCCGTAAGGCAGCTGAACAACAAAATTACTGCAGAACGAAGTGTGCATTTTTTTGGTTTTGGACTGGTAAGAGCAGAGAGTTTGGATGCTGCTAACTCCAGAATGGTTCAGTTGAAATGGCTTAAGGAGCAAGGCTTCGATGTGGTTCCATATCAAGAAGTGGAGAGCGGCAATATCGAAGAGTATGTGGACCGGTTCGCCGGAGAGGTAGAGAAATACGACTTCCCTTCCGACGGCCTGGTTTTGATTTATGACGATATTCAATACGGGGAAAGTCTGGGGGCAACGGCCAAGTTTCCGCGAGATGCTATTGCCTTCAAGTGGAGGGATGAGATTAAGGAGACAACCCTTTTGGAAGTGGAATGGAGCGCCTCGAGAACCGGCCTCATCAATCCCATCGCTGTCTTTGAGCCCGTCGAGCTGGAAGGAACTACAGTCAGCCGCGCAAGCGTGCACAACATCAGCATCATGGAAGGGCTGGAACTGGGGGTCGGAGATGAGATCCGGGTTTACAAGGCCAACATGATTATTCCGCAGGTGGCAGAAAACCTCACCAGGAGCGGTACCGTCCGCATACCCGAAGACTGCCCGGTATGCAGCGAGCATACGAGCATCAAACAAGAAAGCGGCGTAAAGGTGCTGTACTGCACCAATGAAGAGTGCCCGGCAAAACAGGTAAAAGCCTACACGCATTTTGTCAGCAGAGATGCCTTGGGCGTAGACGGGCTCTCCGAAGCCACCATAGAGAAGCTCTTGTCCAAAGGGTTGATCAAGGAATTGGCGGATATTTTCCATATAGAGAAACATGGGGAACAGATTGTCCAAATGGAGGGATTTGGTGAGAAGTCCTATCGCAATCTGGTGAATGCCGTCAACAGAGCCAGAACCACTAACTCCGTGAGATTGCTCTATAGCCTGGGGATCCCCAACGTGGGTCTTTCCAACGCCAAAGCCATCTGCAAGCATTTCAACTACGATTGGAAGGCAATTCAGTCCGCCTCCTATGAAGATCTCACGCAGATATACGGTGTTGGCAACATCATGGCAGAGGCCTATGTGAAGTTCTTCAGCCATGAAAAGAACTTGCAGAGCATCGAGGACATTTTGAAGGAGATCCGCTTTGAAGAGGCAGAACTACCGGCAGGAGAACAGCTTTTTGAGAACTTAACCTTTGTCATAACCGGCTCCGTTGCACGTTACAAAAACCGGAACGAGTTGAAGGCAGTAATTGAAGGCAAAGGTGGTAAGGTAACGGACTCCGTTACGGCAAAGACGGACTTTCTGATCAATAATGACAGTATGTCAAATTCCTCTAAGAACAAGAAAGCAAAGGAGCTGGGCATTCCCATCCTAACGGAAGA
>CAYLVS010000113.1:0-5849 GCA_964387185.1 uncultured Oscillospiraceae bacterium
CATACCAAATCCCATAGGGATCATGATAAGAGGTTCCAGGGTGTTTCGCTTCCCCAGCCAAACTAGGACCATTCCTATAATGATCAACACAATTCGGCCAATGACAATATTGGAGTCCTGGTAGAACATCGTTCCGATCCCTTGAAAAGTTTGTGCTAAATCCATAGTTCTACCTCACTTTCATTCGCCCGATGTATCCGACGCCGGTTGAGGCGTTTTCGGAGCAAAGCGTCGAATGACCCAAAGCATTAGCTTAATCATTACCGCCATCCCCAGGGAGATGACAAAGGTGAAAAAATATACTTGTATCGCAAAAGATATGGAAAAATCGTCCATCTTCTGACTTCCTTTCTATTTGGTACAGGGAGTGGCTATCTCAATTCCCTTCTAATGAAAACTACGAATACAGCAATGACCACGATAAATATGGCGGCCATCAAAAATATATTAAATGGTGTCATTGGGAACATACTTCGATCCCTCCTTTTTCCAATTAGCAATCACGCTAACGATTCCCCGGATGTCACATGCTACGAAGTTTCTTAAACTCTTCCGTCAGCAACGGGACGATCTCAAATAAGTCGCCAACGATCCCGTAATCAGCCAGAGTAAATATATTCGCATCCGGATCCTTGTTGATGGCCACGATCACCTTGGAGGATCCCATTCCGGCTACGTGCTGGATGGCACCGGAAATTCCACAAGCGATATACAAAGTGGGAGATACGGTTTTCCCCGTCTGTCCTACTTGAAATTTCTGCTCTCTCCAACCCGCATCCACTGCCGCACGGGAAGCGCCGACGGCTGCTCCAATGGCATCGGCGCACTCTTCCAACAGGGCAAAATTCTCCGGGCCCTTCATGCCACGTCCACCGGAAATAATAATCTCTGCTTCGATTAGTTCCGGCCTCAGAGAAGCTGCCAATACAACCTCTTTCACGATGGCCTTCAAGTCGTCCGCATCGATTAACGCATCCGCTTTTATGATCTCTGTCTGATGAGATGCATCGGGAGCACCTGAAGGGAAGGTGTTGGGTCTGATTGTTGCTACCACCGGTTTTTCTGTGAGGGTCAATTCACAGAATGCCTTTCCGCCGTAAATGGGCCTCTTGAATTTGAGAAAGTCCTCTTCATCCGCTTCCATGCCGGTGCAATCGGAGGCCATTCCCACGCCTAGGCGGTGAGCCAGTCTGGGGGCCAAATCCTTACCCACCGCTGTATTTCCCAGAAGGATCGCTTGTGGCTCTTCCTCCCGAGCCAGCTTATTCAATACCGAGGTATATGCTCCGGTGGTGTAGTTCTCCAGTTTCTCGTCATCCACTAGAATGACTCTGTCTGCACCATATGTACCGGCAGTCTCTGCCACGGAGGAGACATCCTTGCCTAATACCACCGCTACCACCGGATCCCCGGATGTCCCTGCAATCATCTTAGCCTGACTTAAAAGCTCCAAAGAGACTTTTCGAATCGATCCGTTATGATGTTCGATAAAAATCCATATTCCTTTAGCCATTCTTTCTCCTCCTTCCTAAATCGCTTTGGCTTCTTGTGTTAAAAGCCTTACCAGCTCACGCACGGCATCTGCCGGCTCGCCCTGAATTTTAACTCCCTCTTTGCGGGAGCCGGGTAATCTGAATATCGGATGACCGGATTTTCGTATCGGTGTTTCGTTGAAGCCCAGGTCAGCCAATGACAGTACCTTCAGCTCTTTACTTTTTGCCTTCATGATTCCCATCATGTTAGGATAGCGAGGCTCGTTCAAACCCTTTTGCGCCGTGAAAACAGCGGGAAGGGGAACCTCGATAATCTCCGTTCCACCATCTATTTCACGAGTCGCTGACGCTTTACTTTCATCCGCCTCTAAAGCTAATATGGAAGAAACGGAGGGGAGGTTCATGGCTTCCGCTACTCGGATCGCCACCTGCGCCGATTGGTCGTCTACCGCAATGCGGCCGGCAAGGATGATATCGTAAGGCAATTGGCCGATCGCTTTGGCTAACACTTCCGCTACTACCCATTCATCCGCCTGCTCCAGGGCCGGATCCTGAATCAAGACCCCTTTATCCGCACCCATAGCCAGAGCAGTACGGATGGATTCCTGAACCTTTTCAGCCCCAACGCTGACGATTACCACTTCACCCCCAAATTTATCCTTGAGTCTGAGGCCTTCTTCCACTGCATACTCGTCATAGGGATTGATGGCACGGGTGACACCGACATCATTGATTTTGCCGTCGCTGTTTAAGCTTATTTTTGCTTCCGTATCAAAGGTTTGTTTGAGACAAACTACAATATTCATACGATACCTCCTTGCTTTAATTTCTCTAAACCTCTTTGAGGATATTGGCGGCTATAACGATTCGCTGGATCTCACTGGTGCCTTCATAGATTTCCGTAATCTTGGCATCTCTCATCATTCGCTCTACCGGATAGTCCCGGGTATACCCGTATCCCCCGAAGATCTGAACCGCTTGCGTGGTCACGCGATTGGCTACTTCGGATGCATAAACCTTGGCCATGGCAGAATATTTAGAAACAGGACGGTTCATGGTGGCCATATGACAAGCCTGGTATACCAGGAGCCTGGCTGCTTCAATTTCCGTAGCCATGTCCGCCAACTTGAATTGAATGACTTCCATCTCTGCAAGCGTCTTATCGAACTGAACTCTTTCCTTGGAATACTTCAAGGCTTGCTCGTAAGCTCCCTGGGCAATTCCCAAAGCCTGGGATGCAATTCCGATCCGGCCATAGTCCAGAGTGGTCATAGCTATCTTAAATCCCTGGCCTTCCTGCCCCAACAGGTTTTCTGCGGGGATTCGGAGGTTTTCAAATACCAGTTCATAAGTTGCAGAGGACCTGATACCCATTTTCTTTTCTTTCTTTCCGAAGCTGAATCCGGGCATGCCCTTCTCGATAATAAAAGCTGCGATTCCCCGGTTGCCCTTGCTCTTATCCATCTGAGCGGTGATTACGTATGTATCCGCATAAAACCCGTTTGTGATAAATATTTTCGATCCGTTTATCACATATTCGTCGCCTTCGCGGACCGCAGTGGTTTGTGTGCCTTTTGCATCAGACCCGGCCATGGACTCCGTCAGTCCGAAAGCACCCAGCTTTTCGCCCGTTGCCAGGGGAGCTAAATACTTTTCCTTCTGCCCTTCCGTTCCGAA
This sequence comes from uncultured Oscillospiraceae bacterium, assembly GCA_964387185.1. Taxonomy (GTDB): domain Bacteria; phylum Bacillota; class Clostridia; order Peptostreptococcales; family Anaerovoracaceae; genus UBA1426. Next base: position 3,171 of record CAYLVS010000113.1, read on the forward strand.
GAGATAAATCGGATTGCCACAAAGGCTGGAATGTGCAGATATGGTAACTCCCAGAGAAGCATCCACCCGAGACAGCTCCTCTATTATGATTGCATAAGATATATAGTCTGCTCCTACCCCGCCGTATTTTTCCGGGAAGGTAATTCCAGCAAGCCCCAATTGACCGCACTTCTTCCATAACTCCATGGGAAAAGTTTCGTTTTCGTCTCTTTCCTCGGCACCGGGCCCTGCTTCTGCTTCGGCAAAGTCACGGACCATTTTCTTCATCATGATATGGTCTTCTGTCAAATCAAAATTCATTTATTCTCCTCCTAAAATATATTTCGGTGCGCTCCTGGTGTCCGACAGATCCGTACAGCTGTCCGACAATAGTGTGCGGATTTCCGGACAGTTATGCTGTCTCTTAAGCCACTTATTATCCCCACACCTCGTCTGGGGTGGGGATCTTTCGGGTGGGGTCGGTGAAAGCGATTCGACTCACGTTGACTAAATGAATATAGTCCAGGTTTTCACTGATGCTGTTATTGCCCCAGGAACCGCAGCCCAGCGTAGCAGTAGGTGCTAGGCCGTTCGTGTAAGCCCCGCCTACGCCGGAGGAACCGATTCCGTTGATCAAAACCCTTGAAACCGGCAGCTTTATACCCGCATACTCAATGTTTTCCTTAGTGAAGGAGTGGAGAGTACAACTGTGACCTTTCCCTTCGTATTCCAGATTGGCTATAGCAATATCCACCGCTTCCTTCCAGGTCTTGTATGGATAAACCGCCAGAACCGGGAATAGTTTTTCCCTGGAGAAAGGGTCCTCTGTGCCGGGGCCCCTGGCCTTGGCCAAAAGTAACATGGTATCCTTTGGAACTTCAAACCCAGCCTGGTTGGCAATGTCATAGGCAGTCAGCCCAACAACTTTTTTATTTAATTCTCCGTTGGGGAAGACAAAATCTCTCAGTTTATTGACCGTTTCCGGATCCTCAATATAGAAGCCTCCTTGTTTAACGAACTCTGCCATAATGGCATCCAGCTTGCCTTCGGGACATATGACATTCTGCTCACAGGTACAGAGCACACCGTTGTCATAGCATCGGCCGCGAATAATCTTGGGAACTGCATCCACGATATCCGCATCCTCATCTACGATGCACTGCATATTACCGGCACCCACACCATAGGCTGGTTTCCCCGCACTATAAGCGGCTTTAACCATACCCGGGCCTCCGGTGGCCACACAAACGTCGGCCATTCCCATCAACAGAGCAGAACTCTCTACACTGATCATGTCCGGCTCTATGCACTGGATTAAATCAACAGGAGCTCCCATATCCTGCAGGGCAGCTCTCATAATATCGCAGGTCTTTTTTCCTACATACTTGCCGGCCGGGTGGGGGGCCACGATGATAGCGTTGGCACCTTTCAAAGCGATCATGGCGTTGTGCATAGGTGTCATTACCGGGTTAGTAACAGGAGTAATGGCACCGATAACACCCTTGGGGTGGGCCACCTCAACCAAGCCCTGATCATCCAGATACCGGATTATTCCGATGCTCTTTTTATTCTTCAGGTGATTCCAAACTGCAGTAGCCTTGCCTTTATTTTTTAAGATCTTGTCTTCATAAGAACCCATTCGGGTCTCTTCTATGGCCATCTTTGCCAAAGGATCGCCCTCATCATAGATGGCCTTGCCAATGGCCCGAACTGCCCGGTCTACCTCTTCCTGACTGTAGGTCTCAAACTCTTTCTGAGCTACGCGAGCCTTTTCTATCATGTCCGCTATGTAGTTTTGTACATCCATACTCGTTTCCCTTCCTTTCCCTGAAGTGTTTTCGTAAGAGAACCTTTCCTGCCGTATCGCCTCGTACGACATAGTGCTATTACCTAAGTATGAGCAAGATTTATGCCAAAAAAATATCCCTTCATAAAAACAGGTTTCTGATGAGGGATCGTCAGAAACCTGTTTTTGTTTAATGAAGGGAATCGAACTTATTTCCCCCAGTGCTTCTTGTACACGATACCCATGCACTCATCCAAAATAGCAATAGCCTCTGTGATGTGATCTTCGGTGATGTTGAGAGGAGGCTCGATACGGATCGTTCTGGCGTTGATCAGGCTTCCTGACATCAAAAGCCTGCGGTTAAATGCTTCGAACACTACTTCGTATCCAATATCTCCATCACAAAATTCCATGGCTAGGAACAGTCCACGTCCTCTGAAGTCAAGCAGAAGCTCAGGATACTTCTTCATGAGAATGGCCATAGCATCCTTGAACATTTTCTCTGCCTTCTGTGCTTTCCCACAAAGATCTTCCTTCAGGATTACATTGATTGCGGCAATTCCTGCAGCGGTAGCCAGAGGGTTTCCCCCTGTCGTTGTAGAGTGAAGGAGCGGATCCGGGAACATGCCACGAAAAGCTCTTTCGGTGCAGACGCAAGCAGAAAGGGGGACTACCGATCCGGAAATGGATTTGCCAAGGCAAAGGATATCCGGTGCAACATCATAGTAGTCTGTAGCGAACAGATATCCGGTTCTGCCCATGCCGGCCTGTACTTCATCCGCCATCATCATGATGTCGTATTTGTCGCACAATCTCCGAATGGCCGGGATGAAATCATCCGGTGGGACGATAACGCCACCCTCGCCCTGAATCGGCTCATATACGATGGCTGCCGGCAATTCACCAACGAAATC
>CAYLVS010000114.1:0-5848 GCA_964387185.1 uncultured Oscillospiraceae bacterium
TCCTCCCAAATCATTGAAGGCATTTACAAAGAAGGCACCGAGACCGGAAGAGTAGTCGTCTCCCAGCTGTGTAATAACGGCAGCGGTTTTCGCTCCGTTCTGGATGGCGTAATTGGCCATAACAGTTCCCTGGAAAGGATCCAAGAAGCAAACGCGGTAATAATAATCGTTGCCCTCTGTGACCTGAGGATTGGTGCAGGAGGCGCCGATAGCAGGTACCTGAGATTCTGCGAAGATCTCGCCTGCAGCAATGGAAACACCTGAGCCGTAAGATCCGATTACAACTGATACGCCCTGACTCATAAGGCTCTGGGCTGCAGTGACAGCTTCTGTCTTGTCAGACTTGTTGTCTACCTCGACCAGTTCTACACTGTAGGTTTCGCCGTTGATTTCAACGGTGGGGTAGACGGTATTTGCATAGCGAATTCCCAGGACTTCCTGAAATCCGCCTCCGCCGTTTTCGCCGGTGAGGGGCTGGAAGACACCTACTTTAATAACTTTTTCCTCGTCGGTACTTCCCGAGGAACATCCCGCGAAGACCATTAGTATCATCGCAAAGACTAAGAACAATGCCATTCTTTTCTTCATTACAATTATCCCTCCATCGATAGATAGTATCCGAGCCCAAATGGACTCGTAAAAATAGGATTTGCTAAAGTATATATTAAATGGGAATCACAATCAAGCTGATATTTTGAAAGGAAAGCCAAGCTAATTGTCTCACAAGCACATGTCGTTTAAAATAGATAGGATATGACAAAAAATAAGAATCGGGTTGTCTCAACATGTTTCATATGATATAGTCAAAAAAATACTGTTACTGCTTAAAAAAAGATTTTCAAAAATTTTGTAAATAAATAGTTTTAAAAGCTTTACAAGGTGGGAAAGATATGTTAGAGTGATGTTGGTATTATAGATGTACGAATTGATTCACAAGTTTTTTGTAGGTCATGGTTCGTTAATGATTTATAAATACGTGTGAATTTTTTTTCGGGCACGGGTACACAAATTAAGGAGGTATCTTTGATGAATAAAGGTACAGTAAAATGGTTCAACGAGAGTAAAGGTTATGGATTTATTTCCAACGATGACGGCGGCGAAGATGTATTCGTGCATTTTTCCAGCATCGTATCTGATGGTTTCAAAACCCTTACAGAAGGGCAAAAAGTTACTTTTGATGTAGAGCAGGATCCAAAAAACAGCAGCAAACTTCGCGCTGTTAACGTTCAGAATGCATAACCGCACTCAGCTAATCTAAACCTGCAATCGGAAGGCCTTTCTGCTAAAATCCAGAAGGCCTTCTTTTTTCATGCGCCCGAGTTCACGGCTCATGGCGCTTCTGTCCACACAAAGGTAGTCTGCCAATTCATTGCGATTGAAGGGTATTTCAATCGCATCTGAACCCGCCTTCTCTGCCTCGTCCTCAAGATAAGCCAGCAATCTTCCGCGGATGGTCTTGTGGGTGATGTATGACATCTTCCTGTTCAGCTGCATATTTTTAGTAGCGATGATATTGAGCAAGTTTGCGACAAGTCTTTGGTGAAAGGAACAGGCGTTGCTGCAGGTTTTTAACATGCGATTGATGTCCAGGAGGAGAACACTGCAATCCTCAATCGCCTCCACAGAAACAGGGATCTTGGGAAGTCCCATACAGGCATAGGTTTCACCAAAGAGATTACCCGGTTCAAGACTGCCGATGATCATCTTGTCACCGAATATATTTTCTCTGATAACCTGGGCTTTCCCGGTCAAGAGGATGCCAAGTTTGGGATAGGATTCTTCAGCCAGGAATATAAAGCTGCCTTTTGGAAAATGCTGCTCTCTGCTTTCCATACAAGAGAGGATCTGCTTTAAATCCTGATGATCGATTTCAGTGAACAGCGGGTGCTTCATTAAAATATTATTCATAAAAATTCCTTTTTGTTGCAGGCGCAACATATTTATTATTTGAAACCAATTATATTAGGTATAGAACATAATAGCAAGATAGCATTTTGCAAATATTTTTATAGGAATTGATGTCAACAAATGATTGAACACAAACATAAAATGGAGGATATTTTGATGAGAAGAAAAATTATAACAATTGATGAAGAAAAGTGCATCGGCTGCAGTCTTTGTACGCAAGCTTGCCAGGAGGGCGCAATTGCTATGGTGGACGGAAAAGCAAAGCTGGTTCGAGATGATTATTGTGACGGGTTGGGAAACTGCTTGCCGGTTTGTCCCACCGGAGCCATTACCTTTGAAGAGCGAGAAGCACCAGCACTTGATAAAGCGGGAGTGGAAGCCAGGAACGAAGCCAAAAAGAGTAAACCAAAAGACCTGCCCTGCGGTTGTCCCGGATCCCAATCCAGAAGCCTTCCAAATAAAGCTGCCTCTTCTAACGAGAGAACAGTAGAGCATGTTGCACAGGAGAGTCAGTTGAGGCAGTGGCCTGTACAGATCAAGCTGGTTCCGGTAAATGCACCCTACTTTGACAATGCAAACCTGCTGATTGCGGCAGATTGCGCTGCCTATGCCCATGGCAACTTCCATAATGAGTTTATGAAAAACAAGGTGACGATTATCGGCTGTCCAAAATTGGATGCGGGTGATTATTCCGAAAAACTCACCGCCATTCTCAGCGAAAACAACATAAAAAGCGTTACGGTAGCGCGCATGGAGGTCCCTTGCTGTGGAGGCATTGAACATGCGGTAAAGCAAGCTCTGATGAACTGTGGGAAAATGATCCCCTGGCAGGTTGTGACAATTTCTGTAGACGGAAATATCATAGATTAAGAGTTAAGGGGCTACCTCCTTATCCCCGCTTATCGGTAAAAGGCGCCAATTGCAATAGCAAGGCGCCTTTTTTTCTTCCGTTGCAAACTGTAGATAACAATGGTAAACTCTAGTTAAGAACATATGGATTATTTTGGATTAAATTACTAATTATCGGAACACTGCGGTGTCGAGATAAAGCGTTAGTATGTTACAGAGGTGTATTCCTGTCATTAGAAAACATAACATGAAAGAGGGCAAGACGATGAAAACCATTTCATTAGGAGAGGCAAAACTGACCATGGAAGAACTGCTTGCTGTCGCAAGGGGCAGGGCGACGGTGACTTTATCAGAAGAAGCGGAAACGTCTATGTGTAGATCCAGGGAAGTTGTGGACAAATGCGTGGCGGAGAAAAAAGTCGTTTACGGACTTACTACAGGTTTCGGAAAGTTCAGCGATGTAACCATCTCAAAAGAAGATACTCTGTCCCTGCAGGAAAACCTCATCATGAGTCACGCATGCGGGGTGGGCGAACCACTTCCGGATGAAGTCGTAAGAGCTATGATGCTCCTTCGCATCAATGCACTTGCGGTGGGCTGCTCGGGTATAAGAGTTTCCACACTGCAAACCCTAATAGAAATGCTGAATAAAAATGTGATCCCGGTGGTTCCGTCAAAGGGGTCTTTAGGTGCCAGCGGCGACCTGGTACCACTGGCTCATATGTCCTTGGTTCTGTTGGGTATGGGCGAAGCCAAGTACATGGGTGAGAAAATGAGCGGTGCTAAGGCTATGGAAACTGCCGGAATCGTACCGGTTAAGCTCACCTCAAAAGAAGGGCTGGCATTGATCAACGGCACGCCCGCCATGTGCTCCCTCGGAGCTTTAGCCATATCCGACGCAGAGATACTCATGAAGTCCGCCGATGTAATTGCCGCGCTGACCATGGAGGCGGAATACGGCATTGTAGACGCTATGGATGAACGGTTGCATAAGGTGCGCCGTCAGCCCGGACAGATCATAACCGCGGAAAATATGAGGAGGCTGTTTGAGGGCAGCCAATATATTAGCCATCAGGGAGAACGGAGAGTTCAGGATGCCTACTCCTTCCGGTGCATTCCTCAGATTCACGGTGCCAGCAGGGATACCATCGGCTTTGTCAGAACGGTCATCGAAAATGAACTCAACGCAGTGACAGACAACCCCATTATCTTTGCCGATACGGGAGACGCCATCTCCGGCGGCAATTTTCACGGGCAGTACCTGGCCATCGGCCTGGATGTTTTAGGGATTGCCCTTGCTGAGATTGCCAACGTATCGGAAAGGAGAATCGAGCGCCTCGTGAACCCCGCTCTCAGTGGGCTTCCTGCATTTCTGGTTAAACACGGCGGTCTGAATTCGGGTATGATGATCGCACAGTATACAGCTGCAGCTTTAGTGTCAGAAAACAAGGTATTGGCCCACCCTGCATCCGTGGATTCGATTCCATCCTCTGCAAACCAGGAGGATCATGTGAGCATGGGTATGACGGCAGCCAGAAAAGCACGAGAAATTTTGAAAAATGTGACAGAGGTTTTAGCAATAGAAGTTATGTGCGCAGCGCAAGCCGTTGAATTCCAAGGTCCTGAAGGCTTGTCTCCGGCGGGCAAGGCCGTATATAGTTTAATCCGTGAGCAGGTTCCTCCCCTTGAAAAGGATAGAATCCTGTATACAGATATAGAGAAGTGTTCCGGACTGCTTCGAAGCGGGGCTATACTGGGAGCAGCGGAATCCGTTATAGGATTGTTGAAATAGCAGGCCCTAATAAGGAGGTGAAGGCAATTGCTTAATAACGAAAGCATCGCAAAATCGATGAATATCTGCCTTGGAGGTAAACTGCCACCCAAGAAACCTTTCGCCGAAGGAATCCGTAGGGCGCCTATGAGGGAATTCACCTTGAGTGAAGAAGATACGATATTGGCGCTTAAAAATGCCTTGCGGTACGTGCCGTTAGAATGGCACGAAGAATTGATCCCGGAATTCTTAGAGGAACTCTTTAGCCGGGGAAGGATCTACGGCTACCGCTTTCGTCCCGAAGGGCAAATCAAAGCAAAGCCCATTGGCGAATACAGAGGGAACTGCATTGAGGGAAAAGCGTTTCAGCTCATGATAGACAATAATTTGGATTTTGACGTCGCTCTGTATCCCTATGAGTTGGTTACCTATGGAGAAACGGGGCAGGTCTGTCAGAACTGGATGCAATATCTCCTGATCAAGAAATATCTTGAAGAGCTTACAGATCAACAAACCCTTGTGGTAGAATCCGGCCACCCCTTGGGATTGTTTCAGTCACATAAAACCTCTCCGAGAACTATCATCACCAACGGCTTAATGATTGGCCAATTTGATGATCAGAAAAACTGGCATAGAGCCGCAGCCCTTGGTGTAGCCAACTATGGACAGATGACGGCGGGGGGATGGATGTATATCGGTCCCCAGGGTATTGTGCACGGAACCTTCAACACCTTGCTCAACGCCGGAAGGCTTAAGCTTGGGATTACCGACGATGGCAACCTGGCAGGTAAGCTCTTTGTTAGCTCAGGTCTGGGAGGAATGAGTGGCGCTCAGGGCAAAGCTGCCGAAATTGCCGGAGGCGTATCGATCATTGCAGAAGTAGATCCTTCGCGAATTAGAACTCGCTATGAACAGGGCTGGGTCCACGATATGGCGGAGACGCCTGTAGAAGCGTTTACGAAAGCGGGAAAATATAAAGGAGAAAACAAAGCCATTGCTATCGCCTTTGGCGGAAATATAGTTGACTTGTTGGAATACGCCGATTTGAATAACTTACACATCGATTTATTATCAGATCAGACATCCTGTCATGCGGTTTATGATGGTGGATACTGTCCCCAGGGGTTGAGTTTCGAAGAGAGAACACAAATGCTGGCAAAAAATCCTCAGAAGTTCAAGGAATTGGTCAACAATACTCTGTCTCGTCACTTTGAGGTGATTAAGCGACTAACGAAGAAGGGGACCTATTTCTTCGATTATGGGAATAGCTTCATGAAAGCAGTCTTTGATGCGGGAGGTAGAGAGATTTGCCGCAACGGG
>CAYLVS010000115.1:0-5846 GCA_964387185.1 uncultured Oscillospiraceae bacterium
GCAAATATTTAGGCTTAAGGTTGCTCCATTAGATAAAATATGAGCCTATTATTCTGGATTTTATAGGTCTAACTTCATTATAATTTAGCGTGTTTATGCCTATTTCTTGTCGTTGAAGCAGAATTTCAAGCCTTCATAGCCCCACATTTAAGCCTAAAATTACTACAGTAGGTGCGATATAAGCCTATTTTTTATTTTTGGTCAAATAAAGAAGACATTTCTTTGACCGGGCTCCGTTTCCCAATATTCATCCTCAAAATCTTTTGGGAAAATCATAATATCATATCCCTCTCCAATGAGGTTGAACAATGTGGGATAGCCCATCACATACTGCTTGCAGATTCCCAGTGTTTTGCCTCCTGTATCCATCTGTGTGAAGCTTACGAATGCTTCGAAGATAGCCTGCCCCTCCTCAGGAAACTGCTCCAAGAGAATGTTTCTTAGCTCGGCCTTTTCCGCTGTCAGGTCTCCGTCGATGTTTCGCATGCGCGCCATGAAAGTGCCTTCGGGAGCGGATGTATCATAGATTTCGGTACTAACCAGAGGCTCCAACGAAGGTATTTCTTGCGGTGGCGGTTCCGATATATTCTGCTGTAGTTCCTCCTCTGCTGCCGAAAGCCTATCCATGATCCGACTGATGACGGCGGCAGCCTCTGCGCGGTTTAATGTCCCGAAGGGTTGAAACCTGCCATCGGGATAACCGGCTAAAATGTTCATTCCATAAGCTCTGACAATGTGATGCTCATACTGCGTTCGGTGGTCTACATCCCAAATTTCCGCCAGTATTTCCGAATGATCACCATATTCCTTTTCCCCCTTTAGGATCTCACTGGCGATCAGAGCCATGTGGGCTCTGCGCATAGGTTGGTCAAGATGAGCTTCCGAAATGTCATGCTCAGAAAAGAGGAAATTATTGAGACCACCATTGTAATAAGAAAGGGCCCAATGCCCTCCTTCTCTTGCCCAATGGCTACCAAGTCCTGCAGCCGTAACCGCCATCTTGATGAACTCTCCATAGGTTACGGTGCCATTGGGTCGGAAGCTACCGTCAGGATAGCCGGTGATGATGCCGGCTTCTGACATCTCCATAATGTTTTTATAGGCCCAGTGGCTGATATCCAGGTCAGAGTACGAATCCTGCCGGGCTTGGCCAAATGCTAATAGACTGCCGAAACCAAAAGTCACGCAAGCTATAATTGTGATGCTTATTGTTATTTGTTTTACTTTCTTTTTCATATTAACCTCCATTTTTTTCGGTGTCTGGACGTGGTTAGCAAATGTTTATAATTATTCCATTTATTAACATATTACCACAAAGAGGCTCTCTGTCAAGATAAAATTTCCATATTCTGTTAGTTTCATGGAACTAATTTGTCGAATTGGCGTCTATATTGTATAAAAGAAAACAGAGGAGAATGATTATGACAAAGAAACTATTGGTATTTATAGCGCTAATTATTGCAATGAGCTTTACAGCATGCGGTTCAGGAAACACCGGTACAGATCCTTCGGCTAATGATAACCAGAGCGCTGTCCTTGATGGTAGCTTGGAAAGTATATTAGAAGAGATTTACGACACAGCAGAATTAAGCGATTCCTTTAGAGAATATACGGAAGCCAGGTTGCAAACAACAGAGATCACTGAGGATAATATTGTTTACCATTTAGGAACCGATAAGATAGAATATGAGGATGCAATTGCTTCTGAGTCAATGATGTCTCCATCTGCTTATGCACTGTGCCTTGTGCGCGTTAAAGAAGGTTCCGATATAGAAAAGATCAAAGCAGATATTAAGGAAAATGTTGATCCTATGAAATGGGTTTGCGTAGGCGTGGATTCCAAAAATATATTCGTTGACAATATTGGCGATGTGTTAGTTTTGATCATGAGTGACGATGCAGGCAATGCCTTGCATGAAGCATTTCTTTCCCTTTAATACTCTGCTAAAAAATGAGAAGGGAAGCGCAGATGCGATTCTGCTGCTTCTCCTCATTTTTTTCATGACCTAAGCGGGGTAGCTCGTTCCTAGTCACCAATTACTGATGTACTAAAAACTCCGGTCAGTCTTACGCTCTTGTTTCCTGCTTCATCGTAAGCTCTTACATAAATCGTATATTCCGTGTCGTCATCAAGGTCACTGATCAGGATATCGTTATCCAGTGTTTTGAAGGTATCAAGGAGACTTCCGTTACATTGTCCCTTGCCAAATCCCATTCTATTTCTATGCTGTCCTCAGTGATCTCAATATCATCGATAATGCTTCCCTGAACCCAATAAGGCCTTTCTGTATCAACAGCCTCATCCTCTTCAAGGGCTGCGGCCTTTATAATTAAACCTTCTTTGCTCCAATTGCCCACGGCATCCCCTGCCAGTTGTCATGAGTTTTCCTGTAGTCAATGAAATCAAATGAGAAAAGGCAAGCTTTCCGGTTGTTTTAGACAGCACTTTCTGCTATAATAATTGATGTTGTTTTTACAGGAATACCAGTCACAGCAGTGAAGAAAGAGGTGAAACCATGGTCGGTTTTGATGCAGCCAAGTATATCGACGAACAATCCAAATACATTCTCGAGCGAATCAATCAGAACAAAAAAGGACGTCTTTATCTGGAGTTTGGAGGTAAGCTGGTTCACGACAAACATGCCATGCGCGTTCTCCCCGGTTTTGACGAAAATGCAAAGATTAAGCTCTTGCAAAAGATGAAAGATCAAGCAGAGATCATCATATGTGTATATGCAGGCGATATTTCTACCAACAAGACGCGGGCTGATTTTGGAATTACCTACGATCTGGAAGTGCTCCGCCTTATCGATACTTTCCGCAAATACGATCTGACGATCAACAGCGTCGTAATCACACGCTACGAAGACCACGTTGCGGTCAATGCATTTATCAACAAACTGAACCGCAGAGGCATTCAAACATATAAGCATTATTTCACAAAGGGTTATCCCACGGATGTGGATACGATTGTTAGCGATGAAGGTTATGGTGTCAATCCTTATATTGAAGTAACAAAACCTCTGGTCGTTGTCAATGGCCCCGGTCCCGGTAGCGGCAAGCTGGCCACCTGTCTGTCCCAGCTCTACCACGAACACATGAGGGGCAATACGGTTCGCTACGCGAAATTTGAGACCTTCCCCATCTGGAACCTCCCCTTGAAGCATCCCGTGAACATGGCCTACGAAGCAGCCACCGTTGACATGAAGGATGTAAATATGATCGACTTCTTCCATTTGGAAGCCCGGGGGCAGACAGCAGTGAACTACAATCGGGACATGGAAGTTTTCCCCATAGTAAAGCGCATCATTGAGAGAATCACCGGTCAGGAGTCCGAATATCAATCGCCGACAGATATGGGAGTCAACCGCGTGGGTTTCAGCATTATAAATGATGAGGTTTGCCGGCATGCCGCCAGTCAGGAAATCATACGGCGCTATCTCATCGCCCTCTGCGACTATAAAAAAGGCATTATCGACGAGGATGACGTTGCAAAATCGAAGCTCCTCATGGACGAGCTGAGTCTAAAGTCTTCCGACCGGGTGGTGGTTTTGCCGGCTAGAGACTACGCAGAGTACAAGCGTTCCTTGGATTCCAAGTATGAAAATGTGATCGTCATGGCTCTTGAATTGCCAGACGGTAAAATTGTAACAGGGCGAAGCTCCAGAAGAATGGTTGCCGCCGCGGCGGCAGTGTTGAACGCGATAAAAACACTTTCCGGCATTTCTGATGACATCCATCTGATTTCTCCGGCGGTGCTGGAGACCATTCAACACCTGAAGACGGATATACTTGGTCATGAAAAAACCTCACTGAACTGCGAGGAAGTGCTTTCGGCGCTAACCATATCGGCCACCACCAACCCGTCGGCCCAGGTGGCCGTGGAGAAATTGCTGTTGCTCAATGGCTGCAAGGCTCACTGTACGGCAATTCTCAGTGACAGGGACGACCAGACCCTCAAGGATCTAGGCATAGATGCCACCAGCGATCCCGAATATCTGACCAACAACCTGTATTTCAATTAATGGAAGCGGGGGGACGGTTCTTTTGCTTCCTTTACTACTGCTTAAGGAAGCAAAAGAACCGTCCCCCTGCTTCCATTGTTTGCCACATTCCCACAGAGGGTGGCAAACAAAACGTCCCCCATGCCATTCATGCCAAGTGAACAAAAAAGCCGGTTGTACGCAACATAGTGCCTGGCAATGACATAATTGTCCGTTAAATGTGCAAAAAATCAGAATAGAAGCACGAGAGTTGGCATTTTAGTTTAGCAGTTCGATTGCCTTTTCCAACTGCAGATCTTTACCTTCCTCTGCTCCAGACACATACCGGAGCACAGCCTTGTCCAAGGCAGCCATAGTGGAATAATCCAGAATTCCATAAGGGAAGAGTCCTTGCTCTTGCTGAAATCCCCTTACTGCGGAAAGCGTTTTCCCATCCATCGTTCCTGAAACATCCGTTTCATAGCCTAATAGCGATAAGCGCTGCTGCGCGCCAAACACATTTAAACCCGTAGCCCCAAGGGCGGGCTTGTTCTTTTCTTTCATGGGTGCAAACTTCTTATATTCCTCATAGAGCTGCTCGGCTCTATCCACATCCAAAGACGCGTAATTCCTCACGGTGTGGTGAGGTGCGACCCCCACCTTATCGATTACTTTTTTTTCAGGACTCAGGAAATAGTGCGTGGAAAGCTTCACCTGGTTGCCCTTTGTCGTATTCATCATCTGTTGCGCAACACCTTTGCCATAGGTGTTCATTCCCACCAGCGTTGCCGTGCCACTGTCCTTCCAGGCAGCAGCCAGAATCTCAGAGGCGCTGGCACTTCCTTCATTTACCAGTAAAACCACAGGGATTTCTAAATTCCCTATTCCGCTGGCGTAAAGGGTTTCCGATATCTCACCCTGATGCTGGAAATGCATAATGGGACCTGCGGGCATGAGCTGATCTGCAATGTCTGCCGCCGTTCCTACATAACCTCCTGGGTTGTTCCTTACATCAATGATAAAGGATTCCGCTCCATCAGCCCGAAGCTTCAGCTTAGCATTCTTGAACTCCAGATGCACATCGCTGTCAAATTGTGAAATTCTTATGTAACCGATGTCGTTGGGCAACAGCTCATAGCTTACGGCTGCAAGCTTAATCTTTTCCCGAACCAGCGAGAAGGTCAGCGTCTTATTACCCCGTAGCACCGTCATGGTGACCTTCGTGCCTCCCTCTCCCCTGAGCCGCTGCACAATTTCATCCAGAACCATGCCGCTCACATCGTTCCCGTCTACCTCGGTCACCACATCACCGGAAAGAACCCCCGAATCTTCCGCAGGCCCGCCGGAAATGGGAGCAACGACTTTGCACAAGCCGCCCACCTGCTCCAGGCTTACACCCACTCCGTAGAATTCACCGCTGACGGATTCTACAAAATCCCGGCTCTCACTGTCGGAGATGTAAAAGACACTGTAGGGATCCCCCAAAGTGTCTATTATACCTTCATATGCCCCATTGATCAGATCCTCGTAGGGGATGTCGTCCTTATAACCCACCTTGGTCTCCATGATGAGTTCCTTGATCAGCAAGAGCTCCCGGTTCCAGTCCGGTTCTTTTTCCTGGGATGCGTAGACCACCAGTGGTGTCGCCCCCCAGAAAAACACAAAGGAAAATGAAGTGACAACCAAGGCCACCACTAAGAGAATGGCGATGGTCTTTGCAATGACTTTTGTCGTTTTTGGATTCATTGAAACAGTTACCTCCCGTCGGCTTGTCCCTAAAAAAGCTAAATAATCTCAATATCCAGCCGGCTCCTGCCCTCAGACAGACCGCGTAGACTGATATGATAATCGATGTTCAAAGAC
>CAYLVS010000116.1:0-4750 GCA_964387185.1 uncultured Oscillospiraceae bacterium
TGTTTCCTGTAAAACTAAATGCTGTGTGTATAGGTTGCCGATGATGGGTGCCAGATACCGGCCCCTTGCCAATTCAAAGTCCTGAAAAGGCTTATCAACGTCTCGGCGAAACAAATGAATGCCGTCTCCGTTTTCATCGATAAGAAAGAAACGATTGTGCTTGACTTCCTTTATAATCGAGTCCAACCGGGTATGATTATAGTAATCGGTGTCACCGTCCAGATCAAAGGCCATGGAATCGCCTGCTACAAACCTTCCGGAGGGTTGCAGTTCTAAAACGGTACTGCGACGGTAAGCATCGCTGTAGATTTTGGCCACGGCAGGATCCATACCATGCTCATTTGCCATTTTTATAGTAACATTACTTGGTTTAGAAATAACAAAAATTCCTTGATCAAAGCCAATGAATTTCTTTAGAAATTCAAGAGTCTTCAATTCGAAATCCTTAACCTGATACATCGTCTGAATATAATCTATGATCTGCTTGTATTCACTTTCACTAAAGATATTACTCATATTATCATCTAGTACAATACAACTGTATTACACCTTCTCCTTTCTTCAACCATAATCAAAGGAATGAATGCGGATTAAGATGAGCAACTCGCTATAGAAGCTCGCTGATAATTAGTTTAGGACATCGTGTTACTTAGTGATTTTATACCATCCTCTTTTTTAATGCAAGTATTTGCTTTAGAGAAGACGCAGTAGCATTTGCTTTAGAGAAGACGCAATCGCACATAGAATGAATTTGCCTTTTTACGGCTACACGTATATAATCTAAGGGCAAGTGTACAATTACCCCTGCATCCAAAAGCGGGAAATCTTGACGGCTATTTTCGCACCTGATTTTGTCACAAAGCCTCGCCGAACCTACGGGTTCGCCTGCGTTTTGTTTCGCACCAGGCACAAAAATTTCTCGCCAATCTATTCTCACTTTTAGATGCCGGGGCAATAGCACAAAAAGGAGAGAATTGAACATGTACAACTTAGAGAAAAAGTATCCTTACGTAGAAGTGGATCTGACAAAACTGAGCCAAAATATTGAGGAGGCCCTGAAAAGATGCAGAGCAGTCGGCATCGACGTGACTTGCATCGTGAAAGGCTTTAACGGTATTCCCGATGCGCTGGAGATATATGGCAAGAGCAGTTGTTTCGGCGTAGGCAGTTCACGGTTAGAACATTTGAGCGATGCCCGGATGGTAGGTGTAAAAAAACCATTGATGGCTATCCGCATCCCCATGCTCAGCGAAGTCCCCGATTTGGTTCGACTGGCCGACATGAGCATGAACAGCGAACTGGGTGTTATCAAGGCCATTGACGAAGAATGTGAGCGGCAGGGCAAAATCCACGGCGTGATCTTGATGGCCGACCTGGGTGACCTTAGAGAAGGTTACTGGGACAAGCAGGAAATGGTCGAAGCAGCCGTTTCCATCGAAAACGATTACAAAAACATACGCCTCCTGGGAATCGGCACCAACTTAGGATGCTACGGATCGATTTTAGCGACACCTGAAAAGATGGAAGAGTTGATTCAAATTGCTGAGAACATAGAGGCTGTCATCGGCAGAAAGCTGGAAATCATCTCCGGTGGGGCAACCACAAGCTTACCCTTGGTCTTAAATGGCACTATGCCTGCCCGCATCAATCACCTCCGCATGGGAGAGGGAATTCTGCTGGGCTGGGACCTGGAGAACCTGTGGCATGTGGACATGAGCTTCATACACAAAGATGTGTTCACCTTAAAAGCTGAAATTATTGAAATAAAGAAGAAACCCAGCTATCCCGTGGGAGAAATTTTCGTAGATTGCTTTGGCGGCCAAGGGGAATATGTAGATCGGGGAATTCGCACGAGAGCGCTTCTTGCCGTTGGTAAGGTAGACTTTACACTGGATAGCCAGCTGGTTCCCAGAGCACCCGGTGTAGAAGTGATAGGCAGCAGCAGCGACCACCTGATTCTGGATATCGAAGATAGTGCTGAGCCCCTAAAGGTCGGGGATGTGCTGGAGTTTGACCTGCGTTACTCTACGATGGTATATTTAACAAGTTCAAAATATGTAAGAATCGAATGCAAATAATAAACACAAAAGAAGAAATCTATGATAACAGGGAGAAATTGATGAACCAGGCAGACCGTGAATTTGTACCTCTGCTCTTTGCGGGGGATATTAATGTATACAGTATGGCACGTGCATTTCACGAGCAATATGGAATCCTTTCCCACGTATATGGCAAGTACCCTGCCTGGCCCTGTTATGAAAGCAAGATCATGCACTATACTGCCAACGGCAGCATCGACCGGCAGGATGTCTTTTTATCCACCGTCGTTCGGTTTGCGTCGGAGCATCAGGACAAAGCTGTTCTCCTGATCGGATGCGGTGATAGTTATGTTCAATTGATCAGTGAAAACAAGGACCGGCTACCGGAAAACGTGATTGCCCCTTATATTCATATCGACCTGATGAACAACCTGATCCATAAGGAAAAGTTTTACGCCCTTTGCGAAGAATCCGGTGTCGACTACCCGGACACCTTCGTACATCGGAAAGAAATGGGACAAGCTTTTGTATTGCCCTTTGACGGTCCCTTCATCATTAAACCCTCCAATGGCATTGAATATTGGAGGCACCCCTTCCCCGGCCAAAAAAAAGTGTACAAAGAGGAAACCAGGTCCGCCTTGGAAGACGTCCTCAGCAGTATTTATCAATCGGGTTACGATGACAGCATCATTATCCAGAACTTTATCCCCGGAGACGATACGTATATGCGTGTGCTGACCAATTATTCCGATCAGCGGGGCCAGGTCAAGCTCATGTGTCTCGGACATGTTCTGTTAGAAGAGCACACTCCTCATGGGATCGGAAATCATGCAGCCATCATTACAGAGCGAAATGAAGCCTTGGAGCAGCAGTTCAAGACTTTGCTCGAGAAGATCGGCTATATTGGTTTCTCTAATTTCGATATCAAGTATGATCAAAGGGATGATAAGTACAAGGTCTTCGAAATAAACACCCGTCAGGGAAGAAGCAACTATTATGTCACCGGAGCAGGCGCCAATCTGGCTCAATATGCGGTTGAGGATTGGGTTTACAACCATCCCATAGACTTCCGCGTTGTGGATTCTGAATCCCTCTGGCTTGTCGTCCCTAAAAAGGTAGTTATGCTTCACGTAAAGCAACCTCATTACAGAAAGCAGCTCAAGCAGTTGATCCGCGAAGGGCGCTTTGTTAACCCGTTGTACTATTCCTTTGACAACAGCCTGAGCAGAAAACTGCAAAGATTCAAGACACAGATGGCTCAGTTCTATAAATTTTGGAAATACTACAGATGATTTTATTGTAGCGGCTTTTTACGGGCCGCATATCAGATTACAAGGAAACGAACATGTGGCATGACAGCAGTAAAATACTGGGCATCCTCGGCGGGATGGGCCCTTTGGCAACGCAATTATTCTATCGTATGATCATCGATTGCACGGATGCGAACTTGGACCAGGAACACCTGGACATGATCATATTCAATCATGCGTCTTTGATTGACCGAACGCAAGCGATTTTATCCGGCCATACTGAAGAATTGTATGACACCCTTTTGGAAGACGCGAAGAGAATGGAAGCAAGCGGGATAACATCTATTGCTATTCCCTGCAATACTTCACACCTTTTTGTCGACCGCATGCAACAAGAATTGAAAATTCCCATCATCAATATGATAAGAGAGACGGTCAAGGTGGTAGCGGCTTCGCCGAAAGGCATTGAAACAGTGGCAATTCTGGCCACTGACGGAACCATCCGCAGCGGTCTCTATCAACAAGCCTGTGTCGATGCCGGCATTCAACCGGTTGTTCCATCCCAATCGAGTCAGAAACTGGTTATGAAAATCATCTATGATGGGATCAAAAGCGGTGGCGTCATAGACTACAATGACTTCATTCGCATTGAAGGAGAACTGGCCGCAAAGGGATGCCAGGGTGCCATATTGGCCTGCACGGAGCTTTCCTGCTTCAAGGAGCAGTTCAATCTCCCGGACTTCTACATCGATGCAATGGAAGTACTGGCAATTCGCTCTATTGAGTCATGTGGTAAAAAAGTCAAGGAAAAATACCGGAGGTGACAATGCATATGGAGAAGAGAACCTATAAACTAAAAGATTATTTTGATCTGTTGCACGAAAATCGGCTGATCTCTTCTTTTCATCTGGAAGAAAATCACCTGAACCTACCGGTAAAACATCTTACCTTTTACTCTAAGGATGAGATGTCCGGAGGAATCTATGTATGCAAAGGCGCGCATTTCAAGGAGAGCTATCTAAAGGAAGCCGTTGATAAGGGCGCGATATGTTATATCAGCGAAGTTGAGTATCAAACAGAAGACGCGAACTTCCCCCGTTTCATCGTAACAGATATTCTCAGGGCTATGGCCTTACTGGGTGATTTGTATTACGACCACGCATGGAGAGATCTGACTCTGATCGGCATTACCGGAACGAAGGGGAAATCCACTACAGCCTATTATATGAAACACATATTGGACGACTATCTTAAATCCCTGAACAAACCGGAAACCGGAATATTGTCCAGCATAGACAATTATGACGGCGTGATTTTTCAGGAAGCACACTTGACAACGCCCGAGTCCATTCCCCTGCACCGGCATTTTCGGAACGCCGTGGACAGCGGAATCACCCATATGACCATGGAGGTCACCAGCCAAGCGTTGAAGTACGGCAGAACTTACGGGGTGAATTTTAA